>NZ_JBFRCL010000025.1:0-131818 GCF_040965695.1 Paraburkholderia sp. BR10937 | reverse complement strand
TCGGCCTCACAGCGCTTTAAAAAGGTTGATTCGCGTTGAAATTGCACAATGCGAAAGATTTAGCGGCAGTGGGCGCGTAAATCGTGGAAGGCCGCTGCCCGTCGAGGGGTATTTCCGCAACCTGCTAGGTCCCTCGCCCTGCGCGTCATTTCAGATTTTGACAAGAGAAGTCGCGGGCTGGAGGATGCCGGAATTTCGACGTTACCAGATTCTGCGCTTGCAGATTGTGAGTCATCGACTGCGATACGGAACACCACCTCTTCTCTTGGAGCAGCAGGGCGTTCATAAAACGTTGCGCGTAGGCAAGTCATGTAGTCCGCGTCCCGTCCCGGCCCAAGTAGCACTAACTCTCTCTCACCCTCGTCCATGCGTTCCTGAACGTCGTACGTCGCTATCCAATCAGTTCGCGCGGTTGGCCTCCAACGGCTGACTATTTCAGCGGCAATTTTACTCTGGACATTCAGACAGCTCGCCAGTGCAGTAGTCTGCAGGTTCACGCGCTCCGACCGCGTTTTCGCATCCAGCTCGTCGTCCCATTTGTGTGGGTACGCCCAATCGAAGGCTAGATATTCGACGAGGTCCTGATACGAGGCGTAGCCAAAACAAATTGCAGTCACATCCAAAGCGCGGGACGGGCTCAGGTCGAGCGGGGCGATTTCGCGCAACCTTTCGGCAATTCTCTTGGTTGCACTGACGGATGGTGGGAAAAAAGTGAACCAGCGTGTATCGCCACAGTACATGTGTGAGCCTCCTATCGTCCGTCTACGAGCGCCAATCTTCTTTGTGTCATCAAGTAGGCTAAGGGAATGAACAGAAACGGAGTATCAAAAACAGTCGGTCGGAAAGGGCTGACTCGAACGGATTCTTGACACGCCGCGCGTGCAGTTGAGTATGATGCGCGATAGGGTGCAGTCGACATACTAAACAAATCTCTCGTCGCACATGCCTCCCGGTCGTTCCTAAAAAGGACAGTCTGGATTGCATATGACGCAGACAATAGACAAGACGTTGGAGCGGACCATAAATTTTCCATCCATAGTGTTGTCACTATACTCCGCCTCAACATACGCCAAGTTAAAGTTCGTTCTACGGAGGACACAGCGACACTTCGCACATTTCTCGATGGGGCCGATACTTGTGGGACGGATTGGCACGCCGACACGTTCCATCACCAACTCTTTGCGAGCCTCGAGGCAAGACGCCGAACAATAATATTCGAAGTTCTCCCAGTCTTCGACGTCCACCTCTGGGCCGTCCACGGTAAATCGGATTCGCTGAAACTCCCTTGATATTGCAAACAAGCGGCCACCGAACCACTGGCCGCAGGAAAAACATATGTATCGGACGTTCGAATCCTCGCTCATCACAACCTCGCGAATTCAAGTGTCGATAGACGTCGAGGTCAACGCGTCCTGATTGCAAGGCGAACAAGGTGTAGTCGAAATATATACCCGAGCAGGTACTAGGAGGCGCCGGAGCGGGACTTACTTCGACATTCCAATCAAAATTCCTCTTCGCTATGTGACGGCTGTGTCTTTCGACTCGAATATTTTGCCCACAAGACCCGACCATCGCAATGAAGTCGCTCTCGCTGCGCCATCGGGCTTGTTACACCGCGACGCCTCGATTGCACGGACACCGCTCGATGTGCCACTGACAACTCTCAGGAACGCAGTTGCTCCTCGAGCGCACTGAGGTGTGCGCAAAGAGCGTCAACCGGGTTGAGGTCATGATGCTGACGAAATAGCCCGGGAGCCGCGGCAGCTGTGGTATCTACTCGTTCATCGGAGGCAATGTCCCACACGGAATCATCCCAGCGCGAAGGCGCCATGCCGTACCCCAAGCATGGTTCCGAATAGTGGGGGCATAGAAGTGACTGCCTACACCTGCCGATTCTTGTCGGGAGAAATGAGAACTCGGGCTCTAAGTCGAGAGGCTCGACCAACGCGCCGGCCCGACTTCCACGCATAAGCGCGAGAAATGCATTCAGCTTTCTAGTTATCTGGTATCCCTCACAGCCGTTCTCCATCGCGAGGTACGAATCGGTTGAAGAGGAAAAATTGTGCCCAAGTTGCTCGCCGCTACGCTGTCGAATGAAATCGGACAGCACACGCTCGCCGAGTGAGTATCGGAAAATCTGTTGCACCAAAAGACGTCTCAGCCCATGTGGGGAAAATGAACGCATCGCGCTTATCTCCTTCACCTACGTTTGGTATCGCCCCGATAACGAGGGGTCCGATGAGGTTCACCAGACAAACGGATAGGCGAACCCGTGGCCTCAGCGTAGGCGACAAATTCGTCAATATCAATATGAAAAGAGGCAATTTCACAAAAAAACTCACTCGAAAATTCACCGTGACTGCGCTCCTTTTTGAAGGCGTGTGTCGGCAGTGACGTTCGTAAAGAGTTTGTATCGAAACTGTTGCGAAAAACCAACTAAGAACAATGTAGAAAATATGAGCCAGCGTTCTTTACCAAGAGAATTGGCTCGAAGTGTCGAACGTCGTTGTGACCGTCCGCGCCCGCGCCAAAATTGACTCACACCAAAAAAATAGTGGTCGATGCGCTGGGAATCTCATCTACACACTGTTTATAAATCAACAGCAGATGTAGATTTTTTTTAGTTTAAATATGAGTTTTCCAAGATGATTGTATCACGATTTCGTGGGTAGCTGGGGAAATCCCTCTTGAACAATCTGAATGAATCGGTCGCATGATGACATCTGGAGCGCGAAGTATCCAAGACTGCTTAGGGAACCCCGCCACCTTGCTTGATAGGAGGCTTTCGGAGGAAGCTGATGGAACGCCAGCGACGGAGACAAAATCTGCGGAACGAGAAAGGGTCCGCCTATCCTCTGATAGAGACAATTGAAGGAAAGCAGAGAATCACTATCTTTGATGTCGACGGGCGCATAATGCGAACCCCTACCTTATGGCTCACGAAAGCTGAGCACAAGGATTCCTCGCTAGCGCTGCACGCAAGAAACATATGTTACGTAGCAGACGGAATGCAGGCATGCGAGATATTTCCGATGCTCCCTTTTGATGACAAGCTACAAATCATGAATCGCGAGCACGTGCAGAAATACGTCAACTACGAACTCGTCAAAATGAATCATGAGCAAACAACGGCGCACTCTCGTGAGATGACACTGTTCAATCTCCTGACTTTCATGAGCGAGTCCGACGGGGAGCTACATCGAGATTTGAAGGACGGACCATACAGAGCAAATAAGAAAATTACCAACGGTAGATATTGCCACCTACCGAAGGAACTTTCCGAGGAGCAAATAATCGCTATTCTTAAAAACTGCCACAACGAGTGCGAACGGTGTGTTCTGCATTTCATCTTCGACTGTGGCCCCCGGATAGAGCAGGTCATCAAGCTAACTAATCGCTCGCTGCCTTTGGAGGTAGCAGCGGACAGCGGGTACCTCCCCATGCAACTTGCAGCGAACAAGCAGAAGAAGGGCCACGCACGCGACCAAGTGACGTTAATTTCGACTCCGGTGTTGGCGCGCATAGAGCGATATCACAATAATGACGTCGCCTATAAGAAACGCTATGCCTCTCGGCACTCGGAGACGAATCTTGTATTCCTTTCTGCAAACGGCCGACCCTGGACTAGGCAGAATCTCACGCAGCAGATGAGGAGAGCGGCGTCCCGCGCTGGGCTTAATCTTGAAGCGCCACGTCACTTTGACAATGGCACTGGGAAAAAGAGGCATGTACAGATAAGTCCACACGTATTGCGTCATTCATTTGCCTGCAACGTTTTGCGTTCCATCGATATGGGCGCCGACTATATGGAACGTAGAATTCTCCTCATGCAATGCCTATGTCATAGCTCGCTGAAATCCGGCGAACCATACGCCACGATGGTACCTCGGCGGTCCGTCGAATCGAAGGACAACCACTTCAGCAAGTATGAGCAAGCAAAGCGAATCGATTTTGAAACCTTCATCGCGCCGAGGAAGCATCTGGAGCGCAGGGGGCACGTCGCAGCATGAAACTCGACGAACGCATCAAGCGTCACCTTCCTGCTCCGACTCCAGACGCGCCCTTCGCGCAACTCGACTATCTTGTTGCTCGTATAGAGGAAAGCGCTGGATTCAGCCAACGTGCGAAGGTGAACTATGGCGCAAAGTATTACAAAAATTTTATCCGGGAGACGCGAGGGGACGAACACCTGCTGAATGTCGTACTCGACTGGGGCGAAGACGCGCTTGCTGATTTTCAGCGGTGGATTGAAGAGGAGAACCCAGCCGGTGTCGATGGCTCACTGGCACCATTTTCGCTAAGCGCAATAGTTGGCGGCATGAAGGCGATTATGGGCCACGCATATGCGCACAAGTTTATCGATGTCGAGGTGTTCGGCCTGAGCCGTCCTCAAGGAAAACGCGCTACTTCCGCCCGGTCTGCATACTCGCAGAAGGAACTTGAAGTAGTCTTAGGCGCGTTGCAGCCAGCAATTCAATGGTCGCTTCGTGTCTGTGGTGGTTACAAAGTGACTGGTAAGGGAAAGTCGCCAATTGGAAAGCCTTCGACATTCCATAAACGGGAGGACCTCTTTTGGTACTGGTCACACGTTGTGCGCGACCCGTCTATCACCCGGCGAGATGTTGCGCGCAGACACCCGCAATTCTATCAAACGGTCGCGAAGGTTTTTGGCAGATGGACCGCGTTTCTTGAAATGGCAAAGGCCGAAGAGAAATTCGGAGATGAGAGCGAAACTCTTTCCGAAGGAGAAGACCCACGCTTCAAACCAACGTCATTTTCGAACGCAGATGACATGGTCTGGTATTTTGAGAATGTCATGCAATGCAAGCCGCTTCGAAGCAAAGAATTGGGTCAAAAATGCAAGGCGCTCGCTAAGGAAGTGAGAGTTAGGTATGGAGATGTGGAGTCTTGGTATCGTTCAATGGGGCTTGCGCTGTACATAGACGGTGACGCCGTGATTCCACTCCTATATAAACTAGCGAGCGAGACGGGTTTGAATGCCGAGAGTTTATTTACTCTTCCGCGGGACTGCTTCGTAAAAAACGACGCCTTGACCGGACAAAACTACATCGTGTACTGGAAGTTGCGCTCAACTGGCGAGAAGCGACTACCCGTGGCTTACCTTGACGACAATGAGATATCTGACGCCTCGACTGAGAATGATGTTCTTGTTAAGGCTGTAGGGCCTCTGGGTATCAAACAGAGTCTAATCGTTGAGAAGACTATCAACGCCATCCTTACACTGACTGCCCCCTTGGTTGATAGGGCCAACGTGAAATCGAGGAATCTTCTGTTTCTTTACGAAATGCGCGGCGGGGGAGTAAGAGTAGGGCAAGTGGGGACACTCACTGCGAACATAGTTGCAACTTGGACTTTGAAATTTTTCTTTAACGGAAAAAAGCGAAACATCAAGAATCCCGAGGACGTAGTTAACATTAGCCGATTCCGACCGACGCTTGTTACGGAAATGGTCAAGCGTGGATTTGATATCTTCGATATTTCTGTGGTTATGGGTCACCGCTCCGTAATTACGACGGCTATGTATCTTGATAAGCACGGATTGGAGGCAAAGTTCGAAATTGAAATGCGGGCCCAACTCGAACAAATTCGAAGAAATCACCGGGAGGCAGAGGAAGCCGTTCGCCGGAAATCTAACGAGCGGGACGTTATACGGATATTCCCTACGAGTGGCCTCTGTGGCTGCCGCGACCCGTTTAACCCGCCGGAGGTTATCAGGAGAGCTACAAATTACGAAGAAGGGAAGGCGTGCGGGTATTTCAGCATGTGCCTTACTTGTAAGCACATCGTTATAACTGAGGAATTTATACCGAAATTGTTCAAGCATCTCTACGAGTTGGAGCTTGAGCTGGACAAAGGCCTCGGGAGCGAGCCCATGCGGGAGCGGCTGTATTTGAGGCAGATTTCGGTGCTGCGTCAAATACTCGCACCGGATTTTATTTTTTCCCCGAGTACTCTAAAGCTTGGCGAGGGGAAGGTTAATAAATACGTGGACGCTATCTATGATGACTTCCTCTACCATTAGGCTTCTCGAGGCGGTAGCGCCTGTATCGGTTGAATCGACCATCTCTCACCCCCAAGGGAAGATTTCGGCGAATACATATATTGCGCGCGGAACTGTATTCTCCCATGACATTTGGTCATTCCACGACACAAGTCTCAGAGGCATGCTTAACCACCGGGGGGATGTGGAGATTAATTGGCGCGAGTATCGAGGAGATTTAAGGGGGAGTCTTATTCTGGACCTGAAGGCCTTAACCTACGTCTGTCTAAAGAAGAGTTTTGTCTTTGCTACGAAACGTGGTGTGACCCCAAAAACGATTGTAAAGGAAATCAAGGGTCTAATTGGGGCGATGAGGAAAGTTTTGAAGCTGGAGCACATATGCTATTTATCAGATGTAACTGCGCTCGAGTGGAAATCCTTACTCGATTCCGCAAAATCAAAGGGTTTGCTCTGTGCGATTTTGAAAAAAATGGCGCATCCCCGAACGGGCGAGTATCTGTTTGGGGGCGAAGTGTCATTGAAATTGGAGACCCTACGACGGGCGCAGTCGAGGCGTACTACCACGAATACAACAGTTGGACTACCGTCGGAACTGTTCGGTTTGCTGTCGAACGTATCACAGAGGACCGTGCTAGTTTTCTTGAATCTTATCAACGAGCCGGTGGCTAATCCGGAAGCGGAAAAGATTTTGCCAGTTGACGAAGCAGCACCGTGCACGGGGACGCTTTTGGGGGCGCTCAACTCGTATGAGACCTACGCACGTGCGGTGAGAGCAAAAAAGATGAGTCATGGGAGACGAAAGACGTTCAACAGGGAATTTAAAAGCAAATTTGGGATGCACCCGCGTGTATTCGTCACGTATTTGCGACTCGTTCACGGTGCGGCTCTACTCTTTGTAGCGCTTTACACGGGAATGCGCGTATCTGAACTCAGACTTCTACGCCGTAGTGGATTGTTTTTCAAGGATGGGCGGCCGTTCATACGGTCTACGGTTTCGAAGCACCAGCCGCTTGCGAATGCGGTCGATTGTGACCAGTGGGTGGCGACGGACGCACTCGTTGATGCTATGAAGTGCCTTAGGATACTTTCGAGTGTTACGGGCACCGTGTTCCTCGCTCGACAGCCAACGACGATGCTCAAAGGGCGCCGTGTCAAGGTGTCGAAGCCACCGAACCAGGTCGGAGTCGCTGGAAGTGTGAAGGCTTTTTTTCGGTCGGTCGTCCTTAGCTCTCCGTATTCGAAATGGAGACTAAGTCTTCAGCAATGCCGGGAAGGGTTGGCCGAACAGATGGCGCGCATGCACGTGAAGATGCCGTACGCTTCAATCCAGTTGAAGCATCTCGCAGTGACATCCCAGAGCGCATTGCGCGGTCTCCCAGCGAACATTACCCTCAGGTATGGCAACTATCCGAGAACGCTGCTCTCAACCGTGGTAGGTGTAGACGCGGTTTCTCGCGTTAAGAAGGAGCAGGTGAGCAGTTTGTATGGCGCGGGCAGTGGGTTCGCTGGTGGTGGAGCCGACAAACATCGAGAAAAGGTAGAAGCGTACTTCGCTGGAATGGGTTTAGAGGGAAAGGAGAGAGATGCGTTCATATCAAAAATCGCACCTCATGTATCGGTGTATGCTTCCGGAATTGGATTCTGTTCTCTTAACTTATTGAATGACCGCGATTCGAGCGCTCCGCCATGTTTGGGCGATTTGCAGTGCAATCCCTTCGACTGCTCGAACTCAGTTGTCCCGGCATACAACCGTCCTGCAATCGAGATACGCTTACAAAAGTGCGACGATTTGCTCGCTTCCGGCGACTTCGTTGATGGCCAGCGGTTGCAACGCTTGAGTGACGCTTACTCGGGCATGCTGAAGCAACTGGATGAAAAATGACACCCGAACTCGAGCAGGACAGGGATAGCAAGTTTCACGAGCTAACCGTCGCTCTTAGAGCTGCGCTCCAGCAGATTCGCACTGACCCCGGGTTGCCTGCTTCGGTTGCACAAGTTGCTCGCATGGCAAGTTGTTCCCGGGGACTTCTTTACACCGATGACCGGCGATGGGTCGTAAGACGTATTGAGAAAATCAAGAAGCTGAGGAGACTTCGCGATAAGAAAGTCCACGAAAACGGTGCGGAAGCCGATAAGGTCGAAGGCGGGGTGCCGGCACAGTTGGCAGCGATGAGGCGCGAGAACGCACAATTGTTCCACGAATGCAAAGCTCTCAAGGGAGAACTGCGAGCGGCTCAAGACGAGAACGAGCAATTGTCACGAAACTTGAAATCTAGCGAGGAACAACTGTACGCACTGAGAGAGGAGGTTCGGCGGGCGTCAGGTGGCGACGCTTTTCGTCGAAGAACAAAGGGAAGCTAATTTGACGGCCGCTGTGTGTCCGCCTTGCGGATTGGGCTGGGCGGCGAAGAGGCGGGACTGAACACTCGAGAGTGTCAAACGAAGGCGAAGCGTCGCGCCTGATAGGACCGGCGCTTTATTTGACACATCTATGGTTGCTAAAAGACAGCGTAGATCTTGCTGTCGTTGCTGGATTCGAACATCTCCAGCGCGAGATAAGGCAGATCGACATGGACCCGCCCCTCGCGCAGATGCACCCCCTCGCGGATCGAACGCAGCGAAAACTCGAGCGTGCGGTCGAACGCGGCATGGGCCGACTGGATTGCGCGCTGATAGGTGAGCCACGCATCCAGCGCGAGCAGGCCAAGCAGTGGCAGCAGGAGCCACAGTGACATCCGCATCCGCAGATCGGGTGCCCTCAGGCGGGCCTGCATGCCTGCCTCGCTTCGAGCAGATAGCCGAGGCCGCGCAGCGTCACGATCGCCACGGCACTGCCTTCGAGCTTTTTTCTCAGCCGATGCACATAGATTTCGATTGCCTCGGCATTCACCGATTCGTCGATGCCGAAGATCTTCTCCGACAGCGTCTCCTTGTTGATTGCCCGGCCATTGCGCAGGATCAACACTTCGAGCACCGCGCGCTCTCGCGGCGTGAGCGGGAGCGGCTCGCCTTCGAGACTGAAGCCGCGGTCGGCGGCGTCGTAGACGAGTGTTGCGCAGGCCACGCGCAGACAGTCCTGCCCCTGGCTGCGTCGTATCAACGCACGCGTACGTGCCTCGAGTTCGCTCAGTTCGAAAGGCTTGGCGAGATAGTCGTCGGCGCCGAAATCGAGTCCGCGCACGCGATCCTCCACCGATCCGTGCGCGGTCAGAATCAGCACCGGTACCGTGTTGCGGCGCGCGCGCAGCCGCCGCAGCACTTCCAGACCGTCGAGCCTGGGCAACCCGAGGTCGAGGATCACGAGCGCGTAGTCCTGGGTGCGCAGCACGTGATCGGCGGACTCGCCGTCATGCATGCAGTCGACTGTCAGATGCGCGCTGGAGAGCGCATCGGTCAGTGAACGGGACAGGATCGGGTTGTCTTCAACAAGCAAAACACGCATCGCCGCCCCCAGGGAAATCCATGAGAAAAATCATTCGTTTTCCTTCCAGTTAACGCCATGACTGAAAGCATCCAGAAAGCATTCAGACCTTACCATTCGCCAACACAAGATAAAAGCCCGTCTTGACCTGGAGGAAGACATGCCGATGTCATTCAAACGCCGTGCCGCTACGCTCGCTCTTGCACTCACCGTCAGCCCGGTCTGGGCGCAGGTTCCTGCCGGCTACCCGAGCCACTATCAAGCCTCGGTGGAAGCCGCAAAAAAAGAAGGAAAACTGATCATCTACGCCGCGACGGATGCCGCCATCGCGAAGCCCCTCATCAAGGATTTCGAAAGCCTGTATGGCGTGAAAATCGAATACAACGACATGAACAGCACCGAGATCTACAACCGCTTCATCAGCGAGGACGCCGCGAGCAGCACGAGCGCCGACGTGCTCTGGAGTTCGGCCATGGACCTGCAGATCAAGCTTGTCAACGACGGTCTGATGGCGACCTACGAGTCGCCCGAGACCCCGCATCTGCCGGCGTGGTCGCAATATCAGAAGCAGGCCTGGGGCACGACCTTCGAGCCGCTCGCGATTGTCTACAACAAACGCCTGATGCCGGCAGGCGAGGTACCGCAGACGCGCGCCGACCTGATCAAGTTGCTACAGACCCAGCCGGCACGCTACCAGGGCAAGGTCACCACCTATGACATCGAAAAGTCGGGTACCGGCTTCAACTATCTGACCCAGGATGCACGCGTGAACCCTCAGGTCACGTGGGCACTCGTGCGGGCGATCGGCGCGACCGGTCCGAAGCTGCAGTCGAGTACCGGCGCCATGATGGAGCGCATCTCCTCCGGCGAAAATTTGCTTGGCTACAATATTTTGGGATCCTATGCGTATAGCAAGGCCAAAAAAGATCCATCCATCGGCTATGTCTACCCGAAGGACTACACGCAGGTGGTCAGCCGCCTGCTTACCATTTCGAAGAAGGCCCGGAACCCCAATGCAGCGCGTCTGTGGGTCGACTACGTGCTCTCGAAACGCGGTCAAACGTTGATCGCGAACGAAGCGAACCTCTTCTCGATCCGCGCCGACGTGACCGGCGAGACTTCGATGGCCGGCTTGACCGAGCAGCTCGGAGATTCGCTCAAGCCGATTCCGGTCGGTTCCGGCTTGCTCGTCTATCTCGACCAGGCCAAGCGCCTCGAATTTCTCAAGCAATGGCAACAGTCGATCAAGCGCTAGCGCACGCCTGACACGGCGAACGCCGTGAAGCGCCGGGCGCTTCACGGTGCGCTCTCCCTGTTTCCCTTTTCGATATGCGGCCGCGTGCCGCAGGAGGACCCTCATGCTTTCACGACGCGCGCCCATCCCGGCCGCGGTGCCGCTCCATGCCAGGGAGAAAGACGACATTCCGGCGCTGCCCGAGGGGCCGCTGCGCCCCCTGGCTGGCTTGCTACGCTGGCTCGTCATCGCGGTACTGACCGTCGCTGTCGCGCTGCCGGTTGCGCTCATCGTGTTCCAGAGTCTGTTGAGCGCCCCCTTCTTTGACGCGAGCCGCACCTTCGGCCTGGCCGGCTTCGCCTTCATCTTCACCGACCCCGATTTCTGGGCGGCAGCGGGCAACTCCTTCACGATCGCGAGCGGCATGCTGTTCATCTCCATTCCGCTCGGCGGCATCCTGGCCTTCCTGATGGTGCGCACCGATCTGGCGGGACGCCGCTGGCTCGAACCGGTCCTGCTCACGCCCATCTTCGTTTCGCCGATGGTGCTCGCCTTCGGTTACGTGATCGCCGCAGGCCCGGCCGGCTTCTACTCGATCTGGTGGAAGCAGTTGACCGGCATGGAAAGCGCGCCCTGGAACGTGTATTCGGTCTTTGCGATCACCGTGATCGTCGGGTTGACGCACGTGCCGCATGTCTATCTTTATGCCGCGGCGGCGTTGCGCAATCTGGGCTCCGACGTCGAGGAGTCCGCGCGCGTCTCGGGCGCCCGGCCGCTGCGCGTGGCCCTCGACGTGAGCCTGCCCATGAGTATGCCCGCGCTGCTCTTTGCCGGCGTACTGGTGTTCTTTCTCGGCTTCGAGGTGTTCGGTCTGCCACTCGTCCTCGGTGACCCCGAAGGGCATCTCGTGCTGGCCACTTACCTTTACAAGCTCACCAACAAGCTCGGCGTGCCCTCGTATCACCTGATGGCCGCGGTCGCCGTGTGCATCATCGCCGTGACCTTTCCGCTCGTGCTGCTGCAACGGCATCTGCTCAGGAGCGCCAATCGCTTCGTCGCGCTCAAGGGCAAGGCCACGCGGCAGACCGTGCTGGCACTCGGTACATGGCGTTGGGTCGCGCTTGCCGTCGTCGCGCTCTGGTTGCTGCTCACGATCTTCGTGCCGCTTTCCGGCATCGTGCTGCGGGCCTTCGTCACTCACTGGGGCGAAGGCGTGGACCTCGTCGAGACGTTGACTCTCGAGAACTTCTCCGAACTGTTCGAGCACAGCAATCTGGTGCGGGCCATTTTCAACACCTTCGGCATCGGCGTGCTGGGCGGCGCGCTCGCGGTCGGGTTCTACACGCTGGTCGCCTTCGCGGGCCATCGCCAGCATGACTGGGCCGCGCGCCTGCTCGATTACATCGTGCTGCTGCCGCGCGCCGTGCCAGGCCTGCTCGCCGGACTGGCGTTCCTGTGGGTCTTCCTCTTCGTCCCCGGCCTCAAGGAACTCAAGAACTCGATGTGGAGTATCTGGGTGGCCTACACCGTTGTGTGGCTCGCCTACGGCATGCGCCTGATCCAGAGCGCGCTGCTGCAGGTCGGCCCCGAGCTCGAAGAGGCCGGACGCAGCGTCGGCGGCCGCCTACGGCATGCGCCTGATCCAGAGCGCGCTGCTGCAGGTCGGCCCCGAGCTCGAAGAGGCCGGACGCAGCGTCGGCGGCACACGTGCGCGCGTCAGCCTCGACGTCACGCTGCCGCTCGTGCGCTTCGGGCTGCTCGCGGCGTGGCTACTCATTTTCATGATCTTCGAGCGCGAGTATTCGACCGCCGTCTACCTGCTGTCCCCCGGCACCGAGGTCATCGGCGCCTTGCTCGTCTCGCTGTGGGCAGCCGGGTCTGTCGATCAAGTCGCCGCCCTTTCCGTCATCAACATCGCAATGGTCGGCGCCGGTCTTGCCGTGGCCTTGCGCTTCGGAGTGAAATTGCATGGATAAGCTCTCGGTCAACGACCTCCATCTGAGCTATGGCGCGCATCCGATCCTCGAGGGCGTCTCGTTCGAACTGAAGGCGGGTGAAGTCGTCTGTCTGCTCGGTGCATCGGGCAGCGGCAAAACCACGCTGCTGCGTGCGGTGGCCGGTCTCGAACAGCCCTCATCAGGGCGCATCCAGCTGGACGAACGCGTCTTCTTCGATGGCGCAGCCGGCATCGATCTGCCCGTCGAGCAGCGCTCGCTCGGTCTCGTGTTCCAGTCCTACGCCCTGTGGCCGCACCGCACCGTGGCCGAAAACGTCGGCTATGGGCTCAAGCTGCGTGGCGTGGCGGCCCCGGAGCGCAAGCGTCGGGTTCAGGCCGCGCTCGATCAACTCGGCCTCGGTGCTCTCGCTGCGCGTTATCCCCATCAGCTGTCGGGTGGGCAGCAGCAGCGCGTCGCCATCGCGAGAGCGCTCGTGTACAACCCGCCCGTGATTCTGCTCGACGAACCGCTTTCGAACCTCGACGCGAAGCTTCGTGAGGAAGCGCGCGCATGGCTGCGCGAGTTGATCGTCACGCTCGGCCTCTCGGCACTATGCGTGACCCACGACCAAACCGAAGCCATGGCGATGTCCGATCGCATCCTGCTGCTACGCAACGGTCGCATCGAACAGGAAGACTCGCCGGCGGATCTCTACGATTCGCCCCGCACGCTGTACGCCGCCGATTTCATGGGTAGCAACAATCGCTTCGCAGGACATGTCTGCACTGTCGAACCGGGCCATGTTGTATTGAGCGGCGCGGGCTGGACGTTGCGGGCGTCCGCGCGCGAAGCGCTTACGCCCGGTCAGGCGGTCGAAGCAGTGATCCGTCTCGAGCGTCTTCAGGTCGTCGATGGTCCCGGGCAGAACCGCCTGCGCGCCGAACTCGTCACGTCGATGTTTCTCGGCGATCGCTGGGAATACCTGTTCCATTGCGGCGAACTGCGCTTGCGTGCCTTCGGCATGCAACCTCGCGCTGCCGGCGAGCACTGGCTCGAACTGCCGGCGAACAACTGCTGGGCCTTTGCCCAGGCGGGCTGACAAGGGGCTCGTGCCATTCAAGTTCATTTGCAGTTGCAGTCACCGTGGGTTGGCGCATGCCGCCAGCGGAATCCATCGCAGAAACCGGGAGCAGACAATGAAGTCGCACATCACAAGAACAATCATGCTGGGTCTGGCATGCGCGGGCATCGCCGCCGTCGCGCAGGCGCAATCGACGGTCACCCTCTATGGGATCGTCGATGCCGGCGTCGAATACGCGAATCACACCAGCGCGAACGGTGGTTCTGCACGGCTCGTTTCGGGCGGCAAGAATACGTCGCGCTGGGGTCTGCGCGGCGTCGAGGACCTGGGTGGCGGGCTGAAGGCGGTATTCCAGCTCGAGAGCGGCATCAACATCGCCAACGGCACCTTCGACGACGGCCCCGGCGCAATCTTCGACCGGCGCGCGACGGTCGGGCTGAAAAATCGTTTCGGGCAGTTGACGCTCGGGCGCACCTTCACGGTGACGTACGACTACATGCTGCCGTTCGATCCGATGGGCTATGCGCCGAACTATTCATGGGCGACATCATCGAGTGCGACGGGCGGCCGCAAAGACGGTCTGTTCACCCGCTCGGCCAACGCCGTGCGCTACGACGGCGAATTCTCCGGCATCAAGCTGGGCGGGCTGTATGGGTTCGGCAATGTGCCGGGGAGCATGAAGACGAGTTCGAAATACGACTTCGCGCTCGGCTACGCCGGCGGTCCGTTCGCTGCCGTGGTCACCTACGATCGACAAAACGGCGCGGCGGACAGCGTCACGCCCGTCGATCAGACCCGCTACATTCAGGGCATCCACGCGGGTCTTTCATACGACTTCGGCGCGGCGAAGGCGATGGCCGGTTACCGGAACTATCGCAAGACATTCAGGACTGCGGCGGCAACGCTGCAAAGCGATATGTACTGGATCGGCGGCTCGTACGATTTCAACCCGTACTTCACGCTGCTCGGCGCGATCTATCATCAGAACATCAAAGGAGCGAGCGACGCCGATCCGACGCTGTTCTCGCTGCGCGGGCAATACTCGCTCTCCAAACGGACGCTGCTCTATGTCTCCGGCGGATATGCAATGGCTCAGCACGGTCAGAAGGTGGGCTTGTCGCGCGACCTCGTCGGTGCAGCCGACACGCAAACAGGCATGACGGCTGGCGTTCAGCATCGGTTCTGAGTGCTAATTCAGCGTCTGTCTCACGTGCGCGCGGGGGGCTGCGGATTGTTGGCCGGGTTCGTGTCGAACCGGTTCACGCTTTCGATGCCCACCTGGCCAGCGAGGGCCGAGAGCCGCGCATACAGCCCGTCGGCGCTTGCCCGGTCGTAGACCTCTGCACCGCGAACATACACCGCAAACGACTTCAGGTACTTCGCCTTTTTCCCGGGGTTGGCGATCGTCTCTTTCGTCCATTGATACAGCGGATAGCGGTCCTGCCCGGCGCGCTCGGCCTCTTCGACATAATCGGCGAACGCGTCGAACTGGCACTTCAGGGAGGCGTCGTAATCGTGCAAGACGGCTTCGAGTAAATCGCGCCCCGCATAGGCGCGGCTCGCCCGCAGCGCATCGGCCAACTCGGGCACGACGGTGATGCGGACCTGGAATTGCCACGTTTCTGCCATGCATGCCTCCTGCGTTGACGAACAGCATAACTGCTCAGGCGCGGCCGCAAGCCGCCATTCATGATTATTCCCATCGGGAATCGGCCTTATGAAGAATCTGCGAATTATCGCTCCGCCATGTGACCACTACGATCTACCTGTCACTCATCACCCGACAGAAGATTTTCATGTCCACACTCGCAGGCAAAGTCGCCGCCAATAGCGGCGCAACAACCGGCACCGCTTCGAGCCATCCCATGCTGTTCACGCCGATACAAGTCGGCAACCTGAACCTGGCCAACCGCATCGTGATCGCCCCGATGGCCCAGTACTCGGCCGAAGACGGGCAGATGAACGATTGGCACCTGATTCATCTCGGCCAACTGGCGCTTTCCGGTGCGGCGGCGCTCACCATCGAGGGGACGGCGGTCACCCCCGAAGGCCGCACGAGTTATGGCGACGTGGGGCTCTATTCCGACGAGAGCGAAGTCGCGATGGCGCGCGTGCTGCAGAGCGTTCGGCGCTGGTCCGACACGCCGGTTGGCATCCAGCTCAACCACGCTGGCCGCAAAGGCTCGCGGCAGAAGTTGTGGGACGGCGGCGCACAGATTCCCCATGGCCGCGCGAATGGCTGGAACACCTACGGCCCATCGCCGCTCGCTTTCGCGGCCGGAGAGACACCGCCCACCGCGCTGGACCGCGACGGCCTGGCCGCCATTCGCGATGCCTTCGCGGCCGCCGCACAACGCGCCTCCCGGCTCGGCTTGAACTTCATTCAAATCCTCGGTGGGCACGGCTATCTGCTCCATCAATTCCTCTCGCCGCTCTCGAACCACAGGGACGACGAGTATGGCGGCTCGCTGGAAAACCGCATGCGTTTTCCGCTCGAGGTGTTCGAAGCCGTGCGAGACGCGTTTTCGCACGAGCGCCCCGTGACGATGCGGATCTCCGCGACCGACTGGGTGGACGACGGGTGGTCCGTGCACGACGCGATCGCCTTTGTCCACGCGCTGGAGGCCAGGGGATGTGCGGCGGTCAATGTCTCGAGCGGCGGCTCGAACCCGGCCGCGCAAATTCCGGTCGGGCCCGGCTATCAGGTTCCCTTCGCGCGGGCCGTGAAGCAGGCGACGACGCTCCCTGTCATCGCCGTCGGCATGATCACCGAATTCGAACAAGCCGAGTCCATCCTCCGCACAGGAGACGCCGATCTGATCGCGCTGGCCCGAGCGGTGCTCTTCGATCCGCGCTGGCCCTGGCACGCTGCCGCTCACTTCGGAGCCCAGGTCAGGGCGCCGAAGCAGTATCTTCGCGCTCAACCCAGCCGGCTGCGAAAGGTGTTCGTGTGAAGCCGTCTTGTCGATGTCCGCGCGCTGGGCCGTTTTAGCGTGCTTTGCCTAACTGCTCTTCGATCGTCCTCGTCAACGGCGACTCCACGCGCCCCGTATGCAATGTCTGCACGGGCTCGATCAGCACGACCCAGCATTCGTCCGCTGCGACGGGATTGTGCAGCGTGCCGCGCGGCACGACGTGCATCGAGCCCGCGGGCAGATCGACGACACGCCCGCCTTCATACTCGATCTTCAGATGGCCGCGCACGACGAAGAACAGTTCGTCCTCGTGCTCGTGGTCGTGCCACACGAGCTGCCCGCGCACCTTAGCGACCTTGACGTACTGATCGTTGACCTGGGCGACGACTTTCGGCGACCAGTAATCGGACACATCGGCGAACGCGGCTTCAAGATCGAACGATTCGGCAAACGGATGACCAGGCATCGTTATCTCCATGCTGGAATGACGGATGCGGCGAGCAGGACGCCCATCGCAAGATTAAGGATGCGCCAGTGGCGCGGCGTGCGAAAGAGGCGCGCGAGCAGTACGCCGAGCGCGCACCACAGCGCGAGCGAGGCGCACGCGGCGACGCCGAATGCGGCGCCGAGCAGCAGCGCGAGTCGGTTCGGATTGCTTGCGAGCAGCGCGAACGACGCCGCCGCGCCGACCGTCATCGCCCAGCTTTTCGGGTTGAGCCAGAGCAGCAGGCAACCGTTGACGAGCGTAATGGGGCGCGCGGGGCCGTTACCTTCATTTGGCGGCCCGCTGCGCGCGATGCGCCACGCGAGCCACAGCAAATACGCGGAGCCGACTGCCTTGACCGCCGTTTGCAGCGACGGCAGCGCGAGCAGCAGACCGCCCAGCCCGAGCCCGGCGACGGCGGCGAGGACCGCCAGGCCCATCGCGATGCCGAGCATCAGCGGAATCGAACGCGCGAAGCCGAAGCGCGCGCCCGAAGCGGTGGCGAGCGTGGTGGCGCCGCCAGGCGTCACGGTCGCAACGACGACAAACAGAAGAAGCGGCAGGATCGAGGTCATCGGTGTAAATCCGGGCGAAGAAAACTTGCACTGTACGGATCGCCGACGCATCATCAAAGGCAATAATTCTGATGCGATCCATTACGCGGCATAATGCGTCAATGAGCCGAAACCTCGACCTCGATCTGATCCGCACCTTTGTTGCCGTCGCCGATAGCGGCAGCATGACGGTCGCTGCGAATCTGCTGCACATGACGCAAGGCGCCGTGAGCCAGCAGGTGAAGCGTCTCGAAGACGTGCTGGATTGCCTGCTGTTCGTGCGCAAGACGCGCAGGCTGGAGCTGTCGCGCCATGGCGAGCAATTTCTCGTGAAGGCGCGCCAGCTGCTGCAGCTCAACGACGAAATCTGGGCCGACATGACCGGCCGATCCCTGCGCGGCAGCCTGCGTGTGGGCGTGCCATACGATCTCGTGACACCGCTCGCGCCCGCGATGAAGGCGTTCGCCGATGCGCATCCGCAAGTGGAAATTTCCCTCGTGTGTGCGGCGTCGCCGGAGTTGAGCGAAGCGGTGCATAGCGGCCGCGTGGATCTATCGCTGGTCGAATATGTCGCGAGCGAAGCCGAAGGCGAAGTGGTCCGCATCGAGCCGCTGGTGTGGGTCAAGGGTCGCGGCAGCGATGCCTGGCAGAAGCGGCCGCTGCCGCTTTCGATGGTGGACGAGCGATGTGCCTTCCGGCCGGTCGTGCTCGGCGCGCTCGCGGACGAGGGCATCGCGTGGCGCACGGTGTTCGAGAGCGGCAACATCGAGGCGACCGCCGCGACGGTGCGTGCAGGCCTCGCGATCACGACCTGGCTCGCCTCCACGGTGCCGGCCGACCTCGAGACGCTCGCGCCTCAAGCATCCGACTTGCCCGCGCTGCCGCCGTTCGCGATCTGCCTGCGATTGCCCGCGACGGTTCAGCCCGCGGCGCAGGAATTCGCGCGCCACGTGCGCGAATCGATGTCGAACGACGCAGGCGCTCGACGCGCGCAGCTTGCGAGCGTTGCGTGACGTCTTGCGTGCGAGGCCGTCGCGCGCTTCTACAGGCGCTGCGGCAGCGCAGCCGCAAAGAAGTCGGTGATCCGGCGCACGCGCGCGGGCACGAAACGACGCCTCGGCCACACGATACTGACATCACGGGCGTCCCCAATGAAGTCGTCCAGCACCGTGACGATGTCGGGATGCTCGAGTTCGTCGGTGAGCGAGAGCTTCGCGAAGAGGCCGATTCCCACACCCGCGAGCACGGCCGACCGTATCGTCTCGACGCTGTTCGACGACAGGTTGCCTCGCACCGGCACGCTGAACCGGCCTTGCGGCCCATGAAACGGCCAGCTCGCCGATTCCATCAGACCGCCGTAGACGAGGCAATTGTGCCTCGCGAGATCCGCAGGATCCTTGGGTATGCCGTGCTGCTCGAAATAGCGGCGCGATCCCACGCAGACCAGCGGAGTGCTGGCGATTTTCCGCACGACCGAATCGGGATCGTTGACGGTGCCCACCCGAATCGCGAGGTCGATTCGATCCTCCACCATATCGCGGACGAAATCCGACAACACGAGATCGACCCGAAGCCCAGGATGCTGCGACAGCAGGTCGGGAATGAGCGGGAGAACGTGCAGGCGGCCGAACGTCGAGGCGGCGGCGATGCGGACAAGGCCCGAGACATCGAGCGTGCTGCTGCTCAGTTCGTTGTCGGCTACCTCGAACTCGTCGAGCAGCGGCTTGGTGCGCTCGTAGTATTTCTGCCCCTGATCCGTCAGGGTCACGCTGCGTGTGCTGCGATTCAATAGCTGCACGCCGAGGCGTTTTTCCAGCGCACCGATCGCCTTGCTGATGGCGGACTGCGAATCGCCGGTTCTACGCGCGGCGGCGGAAAAGCCGCCCGCTTCGACAACGGCGATGAAGGCGTTCAATTCGTGAAACCGGTCCATTGCATGTCTCTCGTGAGACCCATTCCCTCGAAGAATAGATCTCATGATAACTCCGCTAATTATCATTCGTCGGGGCGGCAATTACGATGTCTCTACCATTCACCACGAGGCAGAAAATTCCCATGTCCACTCTCACAGGCAAGGTTGCCGTCATCAGCGGCGCAACGACGGGTATCGGCTTGGCGATCGCCCAGCGGTTCGTCGCCGAAGGCGCGCACGTCTTTATCTTCGGCCGTCGGCAAGGCCAGCTCGACGAGGCCGCCAAACTGATCGGACGCAACGTGACTGCGATCCAGGCCGACGCCGCGAATCTCGATGACCTCGACCGCGTCGCCGCGGCAGTCAGGGACGAAAAGGGTGTCGTCGACATCATCGTGTCGAACGCGGGCTTTACCGAGCAGGCTTCGATCGACACCATCACGCCAGCGCATTTCGACAAGGCATTCAACCTGATGGCGCGCGGCCCCGTCTTTCTGGTGCAGAAGCTGCTGCCGATGATGACGGGCGGTGGATCGATCATCCTGGTTTCTTCGGCCATGCACGTGATGGGCATTCCCGGGCACACCGCCTACGCCGCGACCAAGGCCGCGTTGCGTTCCTATGCGCGCACCTGGGCTGCCGAATTCAAGGATCGCGGCATTCGCGTCAACATGCTCAGCCCTGGCGTTACCGACACGCCGATCCTCGACGCCCAGTCGGCGACGCGCGACGATCTGGTGAGCATGTACCAGAGCATGGTCCCGCTCGGTCGACTCGCCCGGGCCGAGGAGATGGCCAGCGCCGCGCTCTTTCTCGCCTCCGAACAGAGTTCCTATATGACGGGCGCGGATCTGATGAATGACGGCGGCATCGGCCAGGTCTGAGGCCGAGCGCACCGTCCGCCAAAGTGATTTTTGGGTTACTTAGGAAAACGAATGGAGAGTTCAGTGAGCTACGCAATCATCGGGCTTGGGAAGATCGGCACGGCCATCGCGCAGGCATTCGCCGGCCAGGGCATCAAGGTCGCCGTGGCAGGCCGGCGGCCGGTCGACGCGCTCGCCGCGCAGATCGGGCCGTCGCTGGTTCCGCAGCGGATCGAGGACGCGGTCGAGGCTGACGTTGTCATCCTGGCTGTGCCGTTCGGCGCTCACGAGGACGTCGCACGGGCCGCCGAAAGCTGGCAGGGGAAGATCGTGATCGACGCCATGAACGCTTACGGCGTGCCTGTGAAGGAGCTGGACGGTCTGCCTTCTAGCGCGGCCGTTGCAACGGCGTTTCCGGGCGCGAAGCTGGTGAAGGCTTTCAACCACCTGCCCGCAGGCACACTGGCACAGGGGCCAACGACGCCGCATGGCGGCCGGCGCGTCGTGTTCGTCTCTAGCGACGACGAGGCGGCAAGCGCTTCGGTGTCAGGCCTCGTCGAGCGGCTCGGGTTCGCGCCGGTCGAACTCGGGAAGATCGGCGAGGGCGGTCTCCTCGTCCAGGCACGCGGCAGCAGGTGGGCCCAGCTGGTTTTCCAGGATCTGGTCAAGTTCGACTGACCGGCCGCGCGGTACTCGCTTGCGGCGAGAGCGCTTTCATGGCGGGCATGGCGTAGCTGGTGGACGTACGCTGCCCGTTCGCCATGCGGGAGTATGGCTCACTGTACCGGCGCGGGCTGGGCCCGAAGCTTGTCCTTGATTGCCGTGAGGCAGTTCGTGAACTGGGTGCGAAGCCCCACGGAGTTGCCGCTCGGTGCGGAAAGACTGTCGGTTGTCACAGTCCATCCGTCAGACGTGCGCGAAACATCGAGTTCGAAGTACTCGGCCGATTCGCTATCGAGGACCACCGACTCGCGAAAACTGCCCTTCGCCGCACGAACGACCGCCTCGCAGCCCTGCTGGAGCCGGGCTGGCGCATGAGCGGACAAACCGGGTGAGCCGTCGCGAAAGGGGACCGCGCCGTACATGCGGAACGCCTCGAACTGCGACGGCATGGCGGCCGTGACGAACTGGATGTCCGAATCCGAAACGGCATTTCCGCATCCCGCGAGGATGGCGACATAAGCTGCGAGCGTGATGCGGGCGCAATGACTCCGGAAAGTGAGTTCGTGGTTCCTGCCTGCTCGTAGTCTCTGCGCAAACGTTAGCGTTCTCATCTCCAAGGGGCAGCCTCGATGTAAGAATTAGTATTACGGCGTGCGTTATGCATATATTTATCGAGGTTAACCCTGGGATGGCACGTGTCGAATCGGCGAGTGGGCGTCAACGGAGTACTTTGTCCAGTCGACGCCGGTGCCGGCTGCTGCGCGATCTCTTGGAGCCAGTCCCGCAGTAGACCTTCCGCCAACAACGCTCCCCGTACATGCGGACGCTCACCCACGCGTTGCTGAAACGCCGATATGGCGGGCAACCGTGATATATCCAGGCCAGCATGCGGGGCCCGGCTTGTCACTGTGAAAAGATAGGCGTCCGCTACCGAGAAGCGCTCCCTCAGCAACCATGGCTGAGTCGTCAGCAACTTCTCCAGCAATCCATAGTATCTAGAAAGCGCCCCTTGTCTTTCTCGGCGGACCAATTCGGGCGTCGCGGAATTGAAAAGCGGGGAATAGCCTTTGTGCAAATCTGAATTAACGAAGCCGAGCCACTCCTGCAGGCGGTAGCGCGCCATCGTCCCGTTCGGAGGCGCGAGTTCGCATTCTGGCTTCAGGTCTGCCAGGTACTGCATGATTGCAGGGCTTTCCGTAAGCAAATCCTTGTCGTCCAGTTCGAGTACGGGTACGTTTCCTTTTGGATTGACTGTGAGAAAGTCGACTCCGGTTTGTGTGCGCTTTGACGCTATGTCCACCCGTTCGAGTTCGATGGCGATACCGGCTTACCCGATGAATTTGAGCGCAATATCTGGAGTGCTGAGCGCAGGCCACATCCGTCATAGTTGGGCTTCCTCACTCAGGAGTCGACATGTTGCGCTTATACGACTGTCTGCCCTCCCAGAACGCCTGGAAGATCCGGGTTCTGCTTCGCCTTCTCGGCATTCCCTATGAGACCCAGGAGGTCTCCATTTTCGAGGGCGCGGGGCAGACCGACGCCTTCCTCAAGCTCAACCCCTCAGGCGCAGTGCCAGCGCTCGAACTGGAAGACGGGCGCGCTCTGTCCGAGTCGAATGCGATCCTTCAGTTTCTTGCTGATGGAACCGACTTCCTGCCTTCTGATCGCTTCGGGCGCGCCAAGGTTGCTCAATGGCTCAGCTTCGAGCAGTACTACATCGAACCGGTCATCGGCTCCTTGCGTTTCTGGACATTGACGGGGCGCTTAAAGCGTAATGCTGCGATGGTCCCAGACAAACAGGAGACCGCCGCGAAGGCGCTGCGAGCCCTCGATCGGTCCCTGACGGATGCGACCTTCCTGGTCGGTGATTGCCTGTCCATTGCCGACATATCGATCTACGCATACACCCACCTCGCAGGCGACGTCGGTATCGACCTGGCAACCTACCCTGCACTCGCTGCCTGGCTGTCGCGCGTCGCTGCCGGGATTGGTCCCAACCATCCCGTGCATCCTTACACCATCGATCCGCACGCCATCGTGCGTGACTAGCGGGCGCTCGAGGTGACATCCGCGGCTGTGTCTGCCTTGAATTGTCGGAGCTGGGCGGAGCCCGGGGTTGGGAGCGAACAAGGTAGGCGTTCAGTGGCGCCATGCTTGCGAGCGGACGAATCGCCCGACCAGCGATTGAGCGTCTGGTCTGCCTCCGGAGTCGGCCAGCAGCGGTCAGTCGTGATTTGCTTCAGAATACCGGTGGATGAAGCGACTCCACGGTTTGTACAACCACAATTCACTGAGGCTACAAATGGTTAATGCGTCTGCGATTGCGACAGTCTTTTCTGTCTATGCGGCAGCTGTCGTCATACCCGGGCCGAACTTCGTCGCAATCACCCAGAAGGCGGTAGCCGGCAGACGCTCCGATGCGCTCGCGCTTGTCGCCGGGATCGTGACGGTGAATCTGTTCTGGGCGACTTGCGCCATCCTTGGTATCGGCATGGTGTTCGCTATTTTCCCGTGGCTCGCTGTCGGTATCAGGCTTGCTGGCGCGGCCTATCTGATCTGGTTCGGGCTGCGGCTCATTGTGTCGGCACGGGCAACCCCGTCAGAAGCACGTCACCCAACGAAGGCGCCTCTGTTTCGTGCCGCGTTCCTGCAAGGTATCGCGACAAATATCGCGAATCCGAAGTCCATCGCCTTTTATGCGGCGGTGTTTTCCTCAGCGGTGCCCAGCCACGTTTCCACGCCGACGTTCTTCGCGATGCTTGCTACTGTCGGTGTATCAGCGACGTGCTGGTACGGAGCAGTCGCGCTCGTTCTATCGCACGCGGCGATTGCGACGGCGTATCGTCGCGCGAAGGCATGGATCGACCTCACATGTGGAGGGCTCATGATTGCGCTGGGAATCCGGCAGGCATTGCGATAACAAAGCGCCGGGCGGCGCCTGGCTGAACGGCACACGGCTTGCGCGCTTTGAACATTACAGGTCTTGCAGACGGATTTTCTGAAACCGCCTTGCCGAAACAAGGCGCCTCAAGTGCAGTCCGACAGGGACCGTCTCTAGTAAAGGATTGTCCCTTGTGGTCTCTACGCCATGGACACCCCCAATGCGGTGTCGGAAGAGGACTTCCAGCTCCTCTTCGAATCCACGCCCACACCCTTGCTCCAGGACCTCCAGAATGTTCTGAATCACAGCGGCCATTAGCTCCGGGGGCACGGCATCCTGTCGACTGCGCCCGCTTCGGCTCGAGGTTGACGGATTCGATATCTCTGACTAAAGTCAGAGATATGAGTGCGTCCTCCATTCCCCAGATTCGTCGCTTTAACCGCATAGTCGCCGAAAGCATCGGCGCTATCGACGATCATTTCCTCGGACGAGGCCGCCCGATGGGCGAATCGCGCCTGCTCTGGGAGATCGGTGTCGAAGGCGCGGATATTCGTACGCTTCGCGCGCGGCTAAGTCTTGATTCGGGTTATGTCAGCCGTACCCTGGCGTCGCTTGAGCGGCAAAAACTTGTCGCTGTCCTCACTGATTCGAACGACCGCCGGGTTCGCCGGGCTTGCCTGACTGAAGCAGGTCTCATCGAGAGGGCCGAACTCGAACGGCTTTCCGACGCGGTCGCGTTACGCGTGCTCGAACCGCTCGGCGACAAGCAGCGTCGGCGACTGATCGAAGCCATGTCCGAGGTCGAACATCTGCTGCAGGCATCGCTTGTGCATTTTGCGCTTGAGGACCCTGAGACCGAGGATGCGCGCTGGTGTTTTGAGCAGTACTTCAGCGAACTCGACCAGCGCTTCGAAGCCGGATTCGACCCGTCCATAAGTCTGTCGGCAGATGCGCTCGAACTGACGGCGCCGGCGGGCGCGTTAATCGTCGCGAGACTCCATGCAAGCCCGATCGGCTGCGTCGCGCTGAAGTTTCACAAGAAGTCCCCGGCCGAACTCAAGAGAATGTGGGTGAGTCCTTCCGCGCGCGGTATGGGCGTTGGCCGCCGGTTGATCGTCGAGGCGGAGAAGCGTGCCCGGCAGGCCAAAGCGCGCGTGATTCGTCTAGAGACTAACCAGACTTTGCGTGAAGCGATATCGCTATACAGGCAATCCGGATTCGTTGAAGTCGATGCCTTCAATTCCGAACCGTATGCCCATCACTGGTTTGAAAAGCGCCTGGACTGAAAGGCCGCCCCCGGCAACGCTTTGCACACGTATCGGACCTTGGTCCAATAGAACGAACACGCCCAGCCCGCTAATCTAAGAGAGGCCAGTCGTTTCAATCGAGAACAATCCCGGAAGGCCACAGGGGAGTTCGTTATGAAACGTCATCCTCTAGTAACTGCACGTGCAACGCGACATCACTATCCCGCGCGGACTGCATTCGCTGAGCTTCGCGGCGAACTCGCGCGGCCGGCGTCTCCCACGCGACGCACCGTGGTGGCCGTGATTTCCGCAGTACTGCTTGGCGGCTGTGGCGGCGGTAGCAACAACACGAGTACAGCATCCGCACAGCCTGTTTCAGTGCCGTTGCAGGCGGCTTTCGCCAATGAGGTCGATAACGGCGACACCGCGAGCTTCTCTGTCTCCGGCACGATAGACAACGTTTCCGTCACCGGGTCGGGGACGCTGACGGACTCGCCACCCGTTGTGGCCACATTCAACGGTGCGACTGTCCTTGAAACCAGGCAGACCATCACCGACACCGTGGTCGAGAACGGTGTGCCCATTACCGTGACAGAGACGAAAGCGATCTTCAGCGATCCCGGGACATCCGCTGAAGTCGGTCAGATCAATGATGACGGGTCGGTCGATGTCATCACTCAAATCGATCCCATTCCCGCTTCCGCACCGGTGGGCAGTTCCGGGGTGCTTGGCGAGGGCATAGAGTACTCAAACTCGAGCGAGCAGACGACGGTCGGTACTGTCGAGGAAACCTATGCCGTGGGATCCGGCGCAGGGAGCGCCGGAGGTTCCAGCACCGCGACCTGTGACGTGGTGGACGTCGTGAAGGAAGTGAAAGACAACAACAAAAACCAGATCAGGAAGTCTGAAAAGAAGACCTGCGTCGACGATAGAGGTAATTCCAGGTTCGTGTCGGGGGAAGAGCATGAGCGCGACAACGGGCGCGACGACGACCTCAACGAAACCGGACATTAGGCGGCGAACTACAGCACTCAACCCGCGCGCCGCCCCTCCACCACACGCGTTGCGGGCGCAACATCCATCACCGCGAGCCGGATCGCGTCGATCAGCGCGCGTGCCGCAGGCGAGGGAGAACCCTGTGCGCGCAGCGTGAGCCCGATATCGCGGCGCGTGTGCTGCAGCGGCACGTCGAGAATCACCAGTTGCCCCGACTCGATTTCGTAGTGCAACTGCTGCGCCGAGAGCGCCGTGATCATGTCCGTGCCGAGCAGCAGCCCGCGAATCACGGCGAGATCGGCGGTTTCGACGGTGGGCAGGGGCGGCTTGAGCTTCACGCGGCGGAACTGCGCTTCGAGCAGACCGCGCGAGGGCGAATGCGTGCGCGAAAGTATCCATTGCGCATCACGCAGATCGTTCAGCGTGAGGCCATGCTTTTTCGCGAGCGGATGGTCGCGCCGCGCGAGCACGATCATGTCTTCCGACATCAATCGTTCGTTGCCGAGGCCGCTCGCCGCATCGTTTTCGCGCAGTGCGCCGAGCACGAAGTCCACGTCGCCGGCGCGCAGGCCTGCCACGAGCAGTTCATAGGCGCTTTCGTCGGTCACCACGCGCACGCCCGGATGCTGCGCGGAAAGGCGCGCGATGGCGGCCGGCAGGATCAGCGTGCGGCCCAATGGCAGCGCGCCGACCGTCACCGCGCCCTGGATATTGCCGTGCAGCGCCGCGATATCGTCGGGCACGTGACGCAGTTCGTTGAGCGCGCGGCGCACGTGCAGCAGGAAAGTTTCGCCCTCGGCCGTGAGCAGCACGCCGCGCGGCCCGCGATGGAAGAGCGTGACACCCGAGCCGCTTTCGAGCACGCGCATGGCGCTGCTCACGGCGGGCTGGCTGATGCCGAATGCATTGGCCGTGCTCGGCATATGGCGGTGCCGCGCGAGAGCAACGAACAGCTGCAGCCGCCGCGTGTTGAGCAGATACGCGGGCAGCGTGCCTTCGCTCAACGCGCGCCGGCGCGCCTGGCGCGCGGCGCACCACTGCGCGAGTTCTTCCAGTTCGCCGAAAATGCGCGCGCAGCGCTCGAGCACCACGCGGCCCACGGCCGTGGGCAGCATGCCCGACGGCTTGCGCTCGAAGAGCGGTGCGCCCAGCGCAGTCTCCAGTTCCTGCACCGAGCGTGTGACGGCCGACTGGGCGCGATACAGGGCCGAAGCGGCGCGCGTGGCGCTGCCCGTGTCGGCAACGAGGCGAAAAGCGCGCAGGTGCGCGAGGTTCAGGAGTTCGGGCTGGCTCACGGCTCGATCATGTCTTTTTGGGTGGGATACGCGCCGTGTCTCATGCGGCGACCGTGGCAACCGTGCCAACTGCGGCGGCGTCGCCGACCGTGCTCAGATGCAGCCGGTCGACCGAGAGATTGAGGCTCTCCTTCGAAATATGCGTGTGCTCTTTCATCAGCGCCTCGACGCGCGCGCCTTCGCCGTTCACGAGCGCGCCGACAATGGCGTGATGCTGGCGGTGCGCATACGAGAGCATCATGAACTGACGCTGCTGCGCGGCCTTGTCGAACACCACCGTGCCCGGCGAGACGAATGGAATCTTGTCGTTGAGCCCGAGCGCGGCGCTCACCGCAAGATTGTGCGCCGCTTCCACAATCAGTGCGTGGAAGCGGCCGTTCATCGTGGCGTAGCGCGTTTCCGCTTCGCTGTCGAGCACGCCGGCCGCGAAAATCGCGTCGCCTTCGCGCAGGCAGTCTTCGAGCGCGCGCGCGAGCGCTGCGTCCACGCCGCGCTCGGCGACCGTGCGTGCGGCGAGCCCTTCGAGCACGCCGCGCACGTCGATGGCGTTGAGCACGTCGGTCACCGAAAAGCGCCGCACGGTGTAGCCGCGCGCGCCCGAACGCTCGACGAGGCCTTCGGTGGCGAGCACACTCAGCGCATAGCGCAGCGGCGTGCGCGAAATGCCGAGGCGCTCGGCGAGCTGCGCCTCGACGAGCCGCTCGCCGGGCTCGAGGTCGCCGGAGAGGATGCGCGTGCGCAGCGCCTGCACGATGGTTTGCTGGGTCGTCCCGTTCATGTCATGTGTGAATCGCAGCGGGCGCGGCGCGCGGCGCATGGCGCGCGCGGCCCTTGCGAGTTCGTTCTTTTGATATCTGTTTCGCTTATGAGGGGGTTGCCGGGGCGGATCGGCCGCAGTTCCCGCAACAGGGTTTCAGGATACCAAAATCCTTTGCGGCGCGCGGGTTTGCGCGATCGGCCAAGTGTGCGCAAGCGCGCACAAGCCTTGAATTCAAGAGGGAAAGAGAAAAATTCGTGGTTAACCCTTGCTTACGGTTTGGGCGGCGTTTTTGTAATTTCGTATCCCAAGTGATGGATCGAAGGCGTCTGCCGACGCATCCGGTCCAGCGCGGCGCGAGTGCGCCGCATGAACAGCAGCAGAGGGCAAGATCATGGCAAGAATAGTGGGCGGCATCGGCACATCGCACGTGCCGACAATCGGCATGGCATACGACAAGGGCAAGCAGAACGAACCCGCGTGGGCGCCGCTCTTCCAGGGGTACGAACCGGTCGCGCAGTGGCTCGCCGAACGCAAGCCGGACGCGCTCGTGATGTTCTACAACGACCACGCCAACAGTTTCTTCTTCGACTGCTACCCGACGTTCGCGCTGGGCGTTTCCGCCAGGCACGAGTTCGCCGACGAAGGCGCGGGCAAGCGCGCGCTGCCGGACATCGCGGGCCACCCCGATCTCGCGATCCATATCGCCGAGCAGCTCGTCAACGACGAGTTCGATCTCACGATCTTCCAGGACAAGCCGCTCGACCACGGCTGCAACTCGCCGCTCTCGCTCATGCTGCCGCACGAAGGCGGCTGGCCCGCGGCGCTGGTGCCGATCCAGGTGAACGTGCTCCAGTATCCGCTGCCCACGGCCAACCGCTGCTACCGGATCGGCCAGGCGCTGCGCCGCGCGATCGAATCGTTCGAGCAGGATCTCGACGTGGTGGTGGTCGGCACGGGCGGCCTTTCGCACCAGGTGCACGGCGAACGCAGCGGTTACAACAACACCGAATGGGACATGGAGTTCCTCGATCTGATCGTGAACGATCCGGAGCGCCTCGCACGCATGAAGCACGTGGACTACGTGCGCCTTGGCGGCGCGGAAAGCGTGGAGACGATCATGTGGCTCGCCATGCGCGGGGCGCTGGGCGGCAAGATCCGCGAAGTCCATCGCAACTACTATCTCGCGACCAGCACGGCGATGGCGGTCACGGTGTACGAAGAAGAGGGCCGGCAATGAATCCGCAACTGGTTGGCATCGAGGAACTGACGGGCACGTACCCCTTCGACATTCGCCAGAGCATGAAGGCCATGCGCCTGAATCGCTTCTTCTGGGAAATGCGCCTGCCGCAGGCGCGCGACCTGTGGCTGCGCGACCGCACGGCCGCCTACGACGCCGCCGCGCTCACCAGCGAGGAGCGCGCGCTCGTCGATGCGACAGACTGGCTCGGCCTCATTCAATACGGCGTGTGCTTCTTCGTGCTCGAGAAGTTCGCGCGCGTGGTGAAGATCACGAATCTCGGCATGTACGCGAGCATGCGCGGCGAAACCCTCGAAGCGTTCCTGAAGACGCGCAAGGTGCCCGACGCGGTCTGAGCGTTTGCCTGGCCGTTTGATTTCCTGAATCGCTTTTGCGTTCGGGCGGGCGCTTCGCCCACCCGAACGCGTTTGACCCGCGCGGCCCCACACGCCGCGCGCTTCTCTTGCGTCTCGCCGGATCTCGGGGCGGCGAGAGCGCTACCCTTCGATGCTCGAAAAACAGGTTTGTTCAAAACAGGAGACTTGGAGAATGCAGGATCATAAGCAGTACAAAAAAATTGCATTGGCGATTACGGGGGCCATCGGTGTGATGGCGTGTGCCGCACCGGCGTTCGCGCAAAGCAGCGTGACGCTCTACGGCATGATGGACACGGGCATTACCTACGTGAGCAACCAGGGCGGCAAGCACAACGTCAAGATGGACGACGGCGTGAACGGCCCGAACCTCTGGGGCATGACCGGCACGGAAGACCTGGGCGGCGGCACGAAGGCCTTCTTCCAGCTCGTCAACCAGTTCCAGGTGGACAACGGCGCGTTCATGCCGAACAAGAGTCTCTTCAGCCGTACGTCGATTCTGGGTCTGAGCAACGACAAGCTGGGCAAGCTCACGCTCGGTAACCAGTACGACTTCATGACGGACTCGCTGTATTTCGCGGGCAACGATCCGGCGGAGCTCTCGGGCCACTTCTACGATTTCCGCGCGGGTCCGTTCCAGAAGCTCGCGCTGCCGAACAACCCGACTGGTTCGTTCGACTGGGACCGCATGGCTGGCGAAACCGTCAACAACTCGGTGAAGTATCTGTCGCCGACGTTCGGCGGCTTCAGCGCGGGCGCGATGTACAGCTTCGGCGGCGTGGCCGGTTCGATCGGCACGGCCAATGGCACGAGCTTCGCGCTGAACTACTCGGCACATGATTTCGGCGTGAACGCGGCCTATACGAACCTCAAGACCGTCGTGACGGGCGAAGGCGACGTGAGCGTGCGCAACTGGGGTATCGGCGCGCACTACCGTTTCGGCGGCTGGATCACGAACGCGCTCTTTACCACCGTGCATAACTCAGCCAACGGCGGCTCGGTGTATCAGGGCTCGGTGGGCGCGCACTACAACTTCACGCCTGCACTCAGCGCCGGCGCGTCGTACATGTACATGAAGGGCAACGAGGTGGTCGACAACAATCACGCGCACCAGGTCGCAGCGATCGTCGATTACGCGCTTTCCAAGCGCACCAGCGTGTACGTGCTGGGCGTGTACCAGCGCGCCAGCTCGGGCGGTCTTGCGCAGATCAACGGCATGAACTCCTCGGATGGTGCTTCGAGCGGTCAGAGCCAGGCGGTTGCTCGCGTGGGCCTGCATACGCACTTCTGATGCCCCTCTAGTTTCATCATCTCCGGTAGTTGTTTGACGCCGCCCGATCGGCTGATCGGGCGGCGTTTTTTCATGGTGCGCATCCTTTCACGAAAGGCTCGCGAATTGGGCAAAATAATGCCAGTCGCAACAGCACTCGCGTGACGAGGAAGGAAGTCTCATGACGGATACCGTGGATTGCGTCGTAATCGGCGCGGGTGTGGTCGGGCTCGCGGTTGCGCGCGCGTGCGCCCAGCAGGGCTGGGAAACCGTCCTCGTCGAGGCGGAAAACGCCATCGGCACGGGCACCAGCTCGCGCAACAGCGAAGTGATACACGCGGGCATTTACTACCCGCAAGGCTCACTCAAGGCGCGCTTGTGCGTGCAAGGAAAGCACAAGCTGTACGCGTATTGCGAAGAGAAGAGCGTGGAGTTCAGCCGTTGCGGCAAGTTCATCGTCGCGACGCACGAAGGGCAACTCGACGCGCTGCGAGCGATTCGCGCGGCGGCCGCCGCCAACGGCGTGAACGACCTGCGCTGGCTCGACCGTGGCGAGGCGCGCGCACGGGAACCCGCGCTCAATTGCGTGGCGGCGCTCGAATCGCCCTCCACGGGCATCGTCGACAGCCACGGTTTGATGCTCGCGCTACAGGGCGACTTCGAAGCGGCGGGCGGCATGCTCGCGTTTTGCTCGCCGGTCACGGGGGGCCTCGTGCGGCCGGGCCAGCCGACGCTCCTCAAGGTAGGCGGCGACGAGCCGATGGAGTTGCTCGCCACGCGCGTCGTGAACAGTGCGGGCCTCTACGCGCAGCAGATCGCGGCATGCATCGAAGGCGTGCCGGCGCGATCGATTCCGCCGGGGCGCTACGCGAAGGGCAATTACTACTCGCTGGCGGGCGCGGCGCCGTTTTCGCGGCTCATCTATCCGGTGCCGGAGGAAGGGGGCCTGGGCGTGCACCTGACGATCGACCTTGGCGGCCAGGCGCGCTTCGGTCCCGACGTGGAGTGGATCGACACGATCGACTACACCGTGGACCCGGGCCGCGCGGCGAAATTCTACGAGGCAATTCGCACCTACTGGCCCGCGCTGCCTGACGACGCGCTGCAACCGGGTTATGCTGGCATTCGCCCGAAGCTGGCCGAGGGCAAGCATGGCGGCGACTTCGTGATCCAGGGCGCGCGCGAGCACGGCGTGAGCGGGCTCGTGAACCTCTACGGCATCGAGTCGCCGGGGCTGACGGCTTCGCTCGCGATTGCGGACGAAGTGATCGAACGCCTGAACACACATTGACTGCAGTGGCGGATCAAACGCGAACCAACGCGAATCAACGCGAATCACAAGGAGAACAGGATGGTCTATGAGATGGCGCACATCACGGTGAGCGCAGGCAAGAACGCCGAATTCGAGGCAGCCGTGGCGCAGGCGCTGCCGCTCTTTCACCGCGCACGCGGCTGCCACGGCGTGGAACTGCAGCGCGGCGTGGAAGAGCCGAACCAGTATGTGCTCGTCGTGCAGTGGGATACCGTCGAGGATCACATGGTGCACTTTCGCGAGTCGGACGACTTTCAGGAATGGCGCCGCCTCGTCGGCCCGTACTTCGAGAAGCCGCCTGTCGTGGGGCATACGCAGGTCGTCGTGAAGTAAGCGGCTGAGCGCGGCCAGCCGCGCTTACGCCTTGATGCCGAACCCTTCCACATACCCCACCGCGTCTTCTCCGTCCCAGACGCGTCCATCGACGAACGGCGCGGTGGCCGTCTCTGCCGGCAGCGCGATTCCCATCGCCGCCGCCGCTTGCCCGTACAGCGCCGTCTGGTTCAAGCCGCGCGCGATCTCGCGATAGTCGCTTCGGCGCGCGATCATGCCCCATCGTTCGAACTGCGTCAGAAACCACACGCCTTCGGATTCGTGCGGATAATTCACGCGGCCTTCCTCGAAGAACTTCATGCCTGGCGCGCGCAATGCCGCGTCCGCTTCGAGCCGTGCCGCGATCAGCGCGGCGTCCACATCCAGCATCTCCGGGCGTGCGAGCCACTGCGCAATCTCGCGTCGATTGCCTTCGCCGTCCAGCCAGCGGCACGCTTCGAGCATCGTCTGCACGAGCGCGCGCGCGGTGTTCGGATGGCGTTGCACGAAATCGCGCCGGCAGGCGAGCACCTTCTCGGGATGATCCGGCCAGATCGCCCCGCTCGCGATGAGCGTGCGCCCCACGCCGCGCTGCTGCGCGAGCCCTGGCCAAGGTTCGCCCACGCACAGGCCGTCGAGGCGATCTTCGGCGAGTGCCGCCACCATCTGCGGCGGCGGTATCACCACGCTCTCGATGTCACGCAGCGGATGCACGCCCTGCGAAGCGAGCCAGTAGTACAGCCACATCGCGTGCGTGCCGGTGGGGAAGGTCTGCGCGAACACGGGCTTGCGCGCCAGCGTGGCGAGCGCGCGAGGCAGCGAGCCGTGTTCGGCGAGCGCATCCGCGAGACGGTTCGAGAGCGTAATGGCCTGGCCGTTGCGGTTGAGTACCATCAGCACGGCCATGTCGGTCTGCGGGCCACCCAGGCCGAGCTGCACGCCGTAGACGAGCCCGTAGAGCGAATGCGCGGCGTCGAGTTCGCCGGACAGCAGCTTGTCGCGCAGCGCGGCCCACGAGGGCTGGCGCGAGAGCTCGAGCGTGAGGCCGTGCGCGTGGCCGAACTCCAGCAGCTTCGCGGCGACGAGCGGCGCGGCGTCGGCGAGCGGCACGAAGCCGATCTTCAGATGGGTTTTCTCGGGCGCGGCGAGGGTAGGGGTGGCGTTCATGGGCGAGCTTCGTTCCTGCTCAATCGGGTCGTTCCTGCGCTTGCGCGAGCGCGACGATCTGGCGGGCGACTTCGGCGAGCTTCACGCTCTGGTTCATCGCGCGCTTGCGCAGCGCCGCGTAGGCAGCGGGCTCGGTCAGTTTCTGTTGCTCCATCAGGATGCGCTTCGCGCGGTCGATCAGCTTGCGCTCGGCCAGCTCGTTTTCGGCCTGCGTGAGACGCTCGCGCAACTGCGCTTCCTGGGCGAAGCGCGCGAGCGCGACTTCGAGGATCGGCGCAAGGCGCTCGCTCGCGAGCCCTTCCACGAGATAGGCGGTCACGCCCGCGTTCACGGCCGAGCGGATCAGCTGCTGGTTGGCGTCGTGGCTGAACATCAGTACCGGGCGCGGCGCGGTGGCGTTCATCACCGCGAGCTGTTCGAGCGTGTCGCGCGAGGGCGACTCGGTGTCGATGATGATGACGTCGGGCCGCTCGCGCTCGACGACGCGATGCAGCGCCTGCGGCGTCGCGGGCTCGGCGAGCATGTCGTAGCCGAGCCTGGCGAGCGCGTCGCGCAGGTCGCCGATTGGCTTGTCGGTGTCGGTTACGAGCAGTACGCGCAGCATGGAGATTCGGTGATCGTCGGCATGAAGTCTTCGACGGTTAATCGGTGCATTGCGCGCCATCGCTGGGCGCGCTGGAAAGTTCAGCAAGGTGCGTGCCAGTTTGTCAGCTGGCCGCAAAGCCTTGCTGGATGGGGTTTTGGGCGCGCCGCGCGGAAACGCGGCGCGCAACCCGTTGTGCACCGCAGCAGTGCAGAAGCGATACGTCGCACCCGGTTGGCACAGTGGCTGCGGGCGATGCCCGAAAAAGTGCGGGAAGGCGGTGTGAAACCGTGTTCAGGATTCCCGAGTCGGGACGGGCGAACGCGGCTTCTTTTGTGACACGCATATTTCACCTATTCTTTTTAGCGCACGCCGTCGGCTCCACGATTCCCAGCGCCAGCATTCTCATGACAATTAACCGGCCAATGGAAATGGAAAGACCTGCCTCTCCCAACGCACAGCCTGCCAGTGCGACCGCAAGCCAGCCCTGGCTGCGCTGGCTGCCCGGCGTCACGTTGCTCAAGACTTATCAACGCGGCTGGTTGCTCAACGATCTCGCTGCGGGACTCGTGCTGACCACCATGCTCGTGCCGGTCGGCATTGCTTATGCGGCGGCGTCCGGTGTGCCCGGTGTCTATGGCCTCTATGCCACGATCATTCCGTTGCTGGCCTATGCCATTTTCGGGCCCAGCCGCATTCTCGTGCTCGGCCCCGACTCCGCGCTTGCCGCGCCGATACTCGCCGTGGTGGTGCAGGTCGCGGGCGGCGACCCCGCACGCGCCATTGGCGTGGCGAGCATGATGGCGATCGTTTCGGGTCTCGTCTGCGTCGTCATGGGGCTGTTGCGCCTCGGCTTCATCACGGAGCTGTTGTCCAAGCCCATTCGATACGGCTACATGAACGGCATCGCGCTCGCCGTGCTGATCAGCCAGTTGCCGAAGCTCTTTGCCGTTTCCATCGACGAGCAGGGCCCGATGAGAGACCTGCTCAGCCTCGCCCAGGCGCTCGCGCGCGGCGAGGCAAACTGGTACAGCTTCGCCGTGGGCGCGGGAAGCCTCGTGCTGATCCTCGTGCTCAAGCGCTTCGACAAGGTGCCCGGCATCCTGATCGCCGTGATCGTGGCCACGCTCTCGGTCAGTCTGCTTCATCTCGACACCCTGGGCGTGAAAGTGCTGGGCACGATTCCCCAGGGCTTGCCTGGACTTTCGCTGCCGTGGGTCGCCAACGCGGACTTCGTCAAGATCGTGCTGGGCGGCGCGGCCGTCGCGTTGATCGCCTTCGCCGATACGAGCGTGCTTTCGCGCACCTATGCGGCGCGCTTTCATGCGCGCGTCGACCCGAACCAGGAGATGGTGGGCCTCGGCGTGGCGAACTTCGCGGCCGGCTTGTTCCAGGGCTTTCCGATCAGCAGCAGCGCCTCGCGCACGCCGGTTGCCGAAGCCGCGGGTGCCCGCACACAGCTAACCGGCGTAGTCGGCGCGCTCGCCGTGGCGGCGCTGCTCATGGTCGCGCCCAACCTGTTGCGCTATTTGCCCAATAGCGCGCTCGCCGCCGTGGTGATCGCCGCCGCGCTCGGGCTGTTCGAAATCGCGGATCTCAAACGCATCTACCGGATTCAGCAGTGGGAGTTCTGGCTGTCGATCGGTTGCTTCGTGGCAGTCGCGGTTTTCGGGGCGATTCCCGGCATTGGCCTCGCCGTCCTGATCGCCGTGATCGAATTCCTCTGGGACGGCTGGCGGCCTCATTTCGCGGTGCTCGGCCGCGTGGAAGGGTTGCGCGGCTATCACGACATCGAGCGCTATCCCGAAGCCGTGCGCACGCCGGGTCTCGTGCTGTTTCGCTGGGACGCGCCGCTGTTCTTCGCGAATGCCGAGTTGTTCCAGCAGCGCCTGATGGAAGCGGTGGAAGCGTCGCCCACGCCGGTGCGCCGGGTCGTGGTGGCGGCGGAGCCCGTGACGAGCGTGGACGTCACGTCCGCCGACATGCTGCGCGAACTGACCCATGCGCTGCGCGAGCGCGGCATCGTGCTGCATTTCGCGGAGATGAAGGACCCGGTGCGCGACAAGCTCAAGCGCTTCGATTTGCTCGAAGACATCGGCCCGGACCGCTTCGATCCGACCGTCAGCAGTGCTGTCGATCGCTATGTCGACGAGACCGGCCTCGCAAAGGACGAAGCCGGGCCGCAAGCGGGACGGTAGCGCAAAGCCGATGCGGTGCCGGCCTCGCAGCGCCGCATCGCAACGCACTTCGCCTCGATGCGCGTCAGGCGCCGGGCTTGAGCACCACGCGAAAGCGCGCCTTGCCGCTCATCATCCGCTCATAGGCTTCTGCCGCGCGCGACAGCGGATATTCCTCGATCATCGGCTTCACGCCCGAGAGCGCGCTGAATGCCAGGGTCTCCTGAGAATCGGCGGCGGTGCCCGAGGGCCAGCCCTGCACCGAGTGGCGGCCCATGATGAACTGCGTGATCGGCACTTCCACGGGTTCCTCCGACACGCCGATCATGATCAGCTTGCCGTTCAGGCCGAGCCCGCCCAGCGCAGCGCTCATGGCTTTGCCGCTCGTGGCCGTGGCGAGGATCACGCGCGCGCCGCCCAGCGCAAGCAGGGCTTGCGCAACGTCCTGCGAGGAACTGTCGATGTAGTGATGCGCGCCGAGTTGTTTCGCGAGCGGCGCCTTGTCCTGCCCGCGCGCGATGGCGACGGTGACGAAGCCCATTTTGCGGGCGTACTGCACGCCGAGATGGCCGAGACCGCCAATGCCGAGAATCGCCACGACATCGCCCGCGCGTGCGCCGCTGTGGCGCAGCGCGTTGAAGGTGGTGATGCCCGCGCACAGGAGCGGCGCGGCGTCGACGTCGGCGAGGTCGTCGGGCATGCGTGCGAGCGCTTCCTGCGGCGCCACCATGTAGTCAGCATAGCCGCCGTCGTAGCTGATGCCGGGAATCTGGCCGTTCTTGCAGAGCACGAAGTCGCCGTGGCGGCAGTGTTCGCAATGGCCGCAGTGGCCACCGTGCCAGCCCACGCCGATGCGCTGCCCGACCTTCCATTCGTCGACGCGCGCGCCGAGCTTTTCGATCACGCCTGCAATCTCGTGGCCGGGCACGCGAGGAAACTGCAGGCCGGGCCACTGGCCTTCCTTCGTGAGCGAATCGCTGTGGCAGATCCCGCAGGCCTGCACCTTGACGAGGACGTGTCCCTCGGGCGGCTCGGGAATATCGCGCTCGACCAGTTCGAGAGGGGCACCCGGTTTTGCTACCTGCACTACGTGCATCTTTGGCATCGTCTGCTCCTTGGATAGTGAGGTTTCCGCCGATGATGTCGTGGCGACGTGTGGCTACTGCGACATTGTAGGACGATGGTGCGGGCGCTTCGCGCTGCGCGGCGTGGGGGAAGTTTGTTAGCGTTTGGCGCCCGCTTTTACGCGAACTTTTCCATCGCCCGCCGTGCGGCTCTTCATATGATCGATGAACGCCCGCAGTTTCGGCATGACCTGGCGGCGGCCCGGATAGCAGAGAAACACCCCCGGCCTCACCGGCGCGTAGGCCTCCAGCACCTCGATCAGTTCACCCGCTCTCAACCCGACAGCGGCCAGCGGCTCGGGTACCTGGGCGAGGCCCAGGCCTTCCAGTGCGGCGCCGAGCACGGTGGGAAAGTCACTGGCGATGAGGGGGCCGGATACGGCGATCTCGAGCGGCTGGTCTTCGTCGTTGAACGACCATAGGGCGAGCGCGCCATTGGACCGCCGCCATCGCAAGCAGGCATGCTGGCGCAGGTCGTTCGGGTGAGCGGGCGGACTGAAGCCGGCGAAGTAGCCAGGGCTGCCGACGACGATGAGGCGGAATGGCGGCGTCATCGGCACCGCGACCATATCGGGAGCAACGAGATGCCCCTGCCGGATGGCGGCGTCGAATCCTTCGGCAGCAAGGTCGGTCACCTCCTTGCTCGCGGCAAGCTCCACCTCGACCTCGGGATAAGCCTTGCAGAACGATGTGACCAGCTCCAGCAGCGTGGGGATCACCGCGCGCGGCGCCGAGAGCCGCAGCAATCCAGCCGGGCGCTGGCCGAGTCCACGCGCAACCTCACTGGCGGCGACCAGTTCCTCGAAGGCGGGCCTGGCGCGCGCGAAAAACTGTTCGCCGGCTTCGGTCAAGCCGACACTGCGCGAGTTGCGGATGAAGAGCGCTGCGCCAATGCGCGCTTCGAGGACACGCACCGTCTGGCTGATCGCCGAGGGCGTCACACCGAGTTCCGCGGCCGCCTTGCGAAAACTGCGATGCTGGGCCACGCGCAGGAACACCTCCACGCCGTCCAGCGCGCCCTGCCTGACTGTGAAGTTCTGCTTCATGGCCCGTCAACAATGTGATGAATAGGCGCTTGCGAATAGCGATGATACCTTGGCACCAGCCATTGGGCCGGAGCATCAGCGGCTCACACCACAGTCACTGGACGCGGAATGAAACGCCTTCTTCCCAATTTGACCATAGCCTCTGTGCTGGTCGCTTCTGCTGGAGTTTCCATGTCGCAAACCACGCCTATGCCTGCCACGCCAACCACGAAGATTCTGGCGATTGGCACTTTTCCGCCGGGCACGGACATGCAACTTGCCCAGCACACGCTTCCGACCGAAGTGCGCGAGACGGCGCAGCTCTACCTCGAGGGCAAGATTGACCAGTGGTATTCACTGCAAGACCGGGCCGGGGTGGCGTTCATCCTGAACGTAACGGACGTCGATCAAGCGCATGACATGCTCGAGGCACTGCCCTTGGGGAAAGCGCATTTGATGACGTTTTCGCTCTTCCCGATTGGCCCCCTCAAGCCGTTGAGCAAGCTCTTGAATCCGCCTTCGCCCCAGTAGCAAGCGCTTGAGCGTGCCGGGCTGCAGCGCCGTTGGTTAATGATTTAACTCGTTGTCGGGATCGAACATGAAGCTTTATTACTCGCCGGGAGCATGCTCGCTTGTGTCGCATATCGTCGCACGCGAAGCGGGGATCGCAATTGAACTCGAGAAGGTGGACATGGCGTCGAAGCGCACGCAAGGCGGAATCGACTTTCTCACCATCAATCCAAAGGGAAACGTGCCGGTGCTCGAACTCGACGACGGAGCATGGCTTACGGAAGGTCCCGCCATCATGCAGTTTCTCGCGGATCTGAAGCCGGAACGCGATCTCGTTCCCCGTAACGGGACGATGGCGCGGTACCGTCTGCAGGAATGGCTTGGCTTCATCAATTCCGACTTGCACACGAGTTACGCGCCGCTCTTCAATCCAGCGATGCCCGGCCAGCACAGGCGTGGCCCCGACGGTGTATGGGAACTGGACGAAACGCTCGTGGATGAACGATATGTTGCCGTGCATATCGCTAACAAGGGTTTGTTCGTGTTTACAGCCTGTTCACACGCAGGTCTCATCAACGATTTGACTCACGCGGGCAATCGCTTTCCTGATGTGCCGATCTACGGGGTGCTGGGCGGCTTCCATTTGTCAGGTGCAACGGAAAGCATCATTCCGGACACTGTCGAAGCGCTGGAACCGTTCAATCCTGCTTTGATCGCCCCTGCGCATTGCACCGGCTGGCGGGCAATCGGCGCACTGGCAACACGGTTCAAGGATCGAGTCGTCTCGTCGGCGGTGGGCAAGCGCTTCGTCCTTTGACTAACGATCTATTCAACCTATTCCACTCATGACTGGACACGCCTTCATCTCGACCAACCTGCTGCTTGCCTACACAGCGTATTTCGTCGGCACGGCGAGTCCCGGGCCGAGCAACCTTGCAATCTTGTCCATCGCGGCCAGTCACGGCCGTAAAGCGGCGATGACGTTCGCGCTCGGTGTCATCTCGGGATCGATGTTCTGGGCGACGGTGGCGGCGCTGGGCGTGTCGGCAGCCTTGATTGCCTGGTCTCAATTCATCGTTGCAATCAAGATCTTCGGTGGTTTCTATCTCCTGTGGCTCGCCTTCAAATCCGGACGCAATGCGCTTTCGAGCGCCGCCACCTCGGCAGTGGAAGTGGAACGCGCACCGACACTGACGAGCGTCTACCTCCGCGGCGTGACGCTCCACCTCACCAATCCCAAAGCGATCCTCGTCTGGGTTTCCATTGTCGCGCTGTCGTCGAACGGCACGGGGTCTGCCCATAGTGCGGTCATTGCAGGCTGTGCGGCCATCGGATGCCTGGTGTTCGGCGGTTATGCGGTCGTGTTTTCGACGGCTTCGGCTCGCAGGCTGTACGTGCGGACCCGTCGCGCGCTGGAAGGATGCCTGGCCGTGGTATTCGGGATCGCCGGGATCAAGCTTCTCGCGACGCGGGTCTAGCTTCCGGTGTCGCTCGGGCCATTCGCGTTCGCGTTGAACTGGCGTTCGCTCTTCGGAGCGCGCCAGCTACCCACGCAACGTCGCCACGGGAAGTCTGGCGACCAGCTCGTCGAATACGACACGCACTCGCCTCGATACCGGGCCGCGTTGGGGACGGTAGACGGTTAGCTTCCAGGGCTCGGGATCGAGGCGGGGTAGAAGCCGGACGAGTTGACCTCGCTGAACATAAGGCCGAATCAGGTATTCGGTGCATTGGCTGAAGCCAATGCCCGCGCAAGCCGCTTCGATCTCCACGGAAGTGTCGTTGGTTACGAATGCGGGCGCGGCGGGCTGGAAGTGACGTTCTCCGCGGAACATCCATGGCCACGGTCGACCGCTCGCGGGGTCGATCAGGCACGTCACTGGTAGTGCTTCCAGGTCCTTCAGGTTCTTCGGTTCTCCCACCCGTTCGATCAATGCAGGTGAGGCGACGGTCCATACCGGTAGCGGACCGATCGCGCGCGCGACAAACCGGTTGTCGCCAATGGCGCCCACGCGCACGCCTACGTCGATCTGCTCGTCCACGACGGCCGAGGGGGCGTCCGAAAGTCTGAGGTCGGCAATCAGACCGGGATGGCGGGCCATCAATTCCATCAGGATCGGCTGTACGTAGCAGCGACCCAGCGCCGACGGCGCAGTAATGCGCACAATGCCCATGGCGTCGTCGCTCATGCTTGCCTCGCCGAACAGACCGTCGACGCCGGCTAACGCAGCCTGAGCGCGTGCGACGAACGACTGGCCGAACGTCGTGATCTGCACGCGCCGCGTATTCCGGTGGAACAGGGTTTCCCTCAGTTGTTCCTCGAGTTCACGCACCGCGCGCGTGACGACTTGCGGCGAAACGCCGAGTCGCGCGGCGGCTTCGCGAAAGCTCGTACACGACGAGGCGGCGAGGAAGATCCTCAGGAGATCAAGGCGATTGAGCATGATGATTCCTGCGCTGAGAATGATGCGTCATTGTCGTGGAAAATTCCCAAACCAGGAATTGTGAATGCGCGATTATTCCATTCACCTTCGAGCGCTCGATATCCATACTTCGTTCCAGGCGTGAGGCAACGTAGCCGTGAACAGCGCGCCGGACTCTGCGCAATATCCACTGGAACAAAGGACGACATCGTGAACACCATCAGCACACAACGGCAGCTCGAAGGAAAGATTGCACTCGTGACCGGCGCCAGCTCCGGCATCGGCCGCGCTTCGGCGGTCGAACTCGCCCGCCGCGGCGCAAAGGTCGTCGTGGCGGCCCGCCGCAAGGACGAACTCGACCAGCTCGTGCAGCAAATTTCGGCCGAGGGCGGCGAAGCGTCGGCCTTCGTGGCGGACGTTTCGAAAGAAGCCGACATCAAGCGACTCGTCGACTACACGGTGCAGACCTATGGGCGGCTCGACATCGCCTTCAACAATGCGGGAACCGAGGGCGTCTTCGCACCGCTCGTCGAACAGGATTCCGAAAGATTCGACATGGTCTTCGAGCTGAACGTGCGCGGCGTGTTGAACTCGATGAAATACGAAGCGGAAGTCATGCTCGCGCAAGGCTCGGGCAGCATCATCAACAACGCCTCGATGGGCGGCCTGATCGGCTTCGCGAACGCGTCGGTGTATATCGCCAGCAAGCACGCGGTAGTCGGCATGACCAAATCGGCGTCGATCGAATGGTTCCGCCAAGGCATACGCGTGAACGCACTGTGCCCGGGGTTGATCGAGACGCCGTTCCATCATCGCGGCATCTGGCCATCGGCCGAAGTGCAGCAGCAGTTCGCCGCCGGCACGCCCGCTGGCCGCTGGGGCACCGCCCAGGAGATGGCGACGATCGTGGCGTTCCTCGCCTCCGGCGACTCGAGCTACGTGTCGGGCCACGCCCTGGTGGCCGACGGCGGCTACTCGGTCGCCTGACCGGTGGAGCGTGCGCGTTTGCGCGGCTTCACCAGGCTTTCGACCGCACCCTCGGTCACCTGCTTGAACAGCTCGACGTTCGCATACGCGCGCGCAGCGAGCATGGCGCCGTACACCAGCGAGACGAGCGTGGCCGCTTCGGCGTGAACCGACGACTCCAGTTTGAGGAGATCGCCCTTCACGCCGGCTTCGAGCACCCGTTCAAGCCACGCAGTCAGATGATCGAAGAACGTCTTCACCCCTTGAGCCACTTCTTCGGGCAGCGAAGGGAGCTCGGCGCCCAGCATGCCCGCGACACAGAACGGAGCCGTGTCGTCGGCAATGCAGCGCTCCCAATGGCCGATGTAGGCGCGCAGCTGTGCGATGGCGTCCGCGCCGCTCGCCTCCAGTGCCGCCACGTCGGCGTCGAGCGCTTCCTGCCATTCGTTGAGCACAGCGACGACGAGATCGGTCTTGGCGGGGAAATGGTGGTGAATGCTGGCCTTGCGAATGTCGATCGCATCCGCGATGTCGGCATAGCTAAACCCGTTGTAGCCGCGCCGCATGATGAGCTGCCGTCCCGCCGCAATGATCCTGTCGGCCGTCTGCTCTCCACTCACTGTCATTTTGCCTACCATCTAGTCGGTTGAATTACCGACAGCTTACGCGCAGCGGGAACCAATTGCCACCCCAGGCCACTCCCAAAAATTCTTCTTGTCTCTCAGCCATCCTACTAGTAGGATGGCTACATCGAACAGGCAATGCCCTGTCGAGTTCTCAGATCACCTCACTCCCTGGAGCATGAAAATGAAGATTTCCTCATACGTAACCCGCATCGCCGCCGCCGTTGCTCTTTCCGCCGCCGCGCTCGGCTCGCAGGCCGCCACGGCCGCGCCGGTCAAGAACATCGTGCTCGTGCACGGCTACTTCGCCGACGGTTCGGGCTGGCAGGCCGTGTCGAAGATCCTCACGCGCGACGGCTACAAGGTGTCCGTGGTGCAGGAGCCGGAGACCTCGTTCGACGACGACGTGAAGGCGACGACCCGTGTCGTCGATGCCCAGGACGGCCCGAGCATCCTCGTCGGCCATAGCTACGGCGGCGCGGTCGTGACCGAGGCCGGCAACGACGACAAGGTCGCGGGTCTCGTCTACGTGGCCGCGTTCCAGCCCGACACGGGAGAATCGCCGCTCGAACTGACGAAGAAGACACCGCCGGCCACCCAGGCGATCAAGGCCACCGCTGACGGCCACCTGTATATCGACCCGGCCAATTTTCACGAGGATTTCGCCGCCGACCTGCCGGCCGCCGAGGCCCGCTTCATGGCCATCTCGCAGGTGACGCCCGCCGTGCAATCGTTCGGCGTTCCGATCACGCACGCCGCCTGGAGAACGAAGCCGAGCTGGGCCGTCGTGGCGACGGCGGACCGCGCGATCAATCCCGATCTGGAACGCTTCATGACCCACCGCGCAGGCAGCAAGACGGTCGAGATCAATTCGAGCCACGTGGTCTACATGTCGCATCCGGCGGAAGTGGCGAAGGTCATCGAGCAAGCCGCAGCGCAGTCGGGCAAAGAGTGATGCAGCGTGACGAGCCGCCTCCAGCCGCGCTACCGGCCGCGGCGGCTCAGTTGTCGCCGCCAGACTTTTTTCGCCCCAATGTCACACGCGGCCCAGGCTGTCTCGTCATGTCATGGCAACCCAACCAAAAGGAGATGAAACCATGACTGCCAAGCTCGACCTGTTCGCCGCCGCTCCGACCCTGATGAAGTCCTGGATGGGCACTTCGCTCGCCGTGTCCGGGAGCCTCGAGCCGAGCCTCGTTGCGCTGGTGGAGGTGCGCGCGTCGCAAATCAACGGCTGCGCGAATTGTCTTAACATGCATACCGCCTACGCACGCGAGGAGGGCGAGACCGAACAGCGCCTCTACCTGCTGTCCGCGTGGAAAGAAGCGCCTTGCTACACCGACCGCGAACGCGCGGCGCTCGGCTGGACCGAGGCCCTCACGCGCCTGTGCGAAGGTCATGCGCTGGAAGAAGCGCGCGCGGCGCTCGCCGGCCACTTTACCGAGGAGGAGCAGGTGAAGCTCACGCTGATGATCAATGTGATCAACGGCTGGAACCGCCTTGCGGTCGGCTTCGGCCTGTGGGTCGATCCGGCGGCGGCGAGGGCCATGGCCAAAAAGATGGTCGCCGCATGACGGACCCGGGCCTGAGGGACGCCGCAGCGAGTTTCGACCCGCTGCGGCGCAAGCTGATCCGCGTGGCGTACCGCATGCTCGGCTCGGTCGCCGACGCCGAGGACATCGTGCAGGACGCGTTCATCCGCTGGGCGGACGTGGAGCGCGACGACGTGCGCGTGCCCGAGGCCTTCCTGCGCCGCATGGTGATGCGCATGTGCCTCGACCAGCTCAAGTCGGCGCGGCATCAGCGCGAAACCTATGTCGGTCCGTGGCTGCCCGACCCGGTCGTCGAAGAGGACGAGCAGGAGGACGTCACGCTGCCGCTCATGCTCGCGCTCGAACGTCTTTCGCCACTGGAGCGCGCGGCGTTCCTGCTGCACGACGTGTTCGGTCTCGAGTTCGACGAAGTCGCGGCCACGATCGGACGCGAGGGCGCCGCCTGCCGCCAGCTCGCGGCGCGCGCCCGCGCTCACGTGAGAGAAGCGCGCCCGCGTTTTCATGTGGAGAAAGCGCGCGGTCTCGAACTGGCGCAGGCGTTCTTCGCGGCGTCGCGCAGCGGCGACATGAGCGCGCTGGGCGCCATGCTCGCCGACGACGTGAGCCTGCACGCGGACGGCGGCGGCAAGCGCCCGGCGCTCGGCCACCCGGTGTTCGGCTTCGAGAGTGTGATGAAGCTGCACGCGCAACTGGCCGACCTGTTTCGCACGAATGGCTCGACGTTCGTGCGCGCGGGTTTCATCAACGGGCTGCCCGGCTTCGTCACGCGCGAGGCCGATGGCGAGTTGCAGACCACCGCGCTCGAGATCGAAGGTGGCAAGGTCACGGCCATTTACGTGATGCGCAATCCGGACAAGCTGCGGCATCTGCACTGAGGTGCGCACTTTGCGGGCGCCGCCGTGCACAAACGTTCCAGACTTGCAGCGGCGTCTCGCGGATCATGACTGCCTCGAAAAAGGAGGCAGCATGTTCGATACGAAAGTCGCACTGGTCGTGCGGGAAAACCTCGCGGTCTGGCAAAAGCTCAATGTGACCGCGTTTCTCGCCACGGGCATTGCGGCGGCGGTGCCCGAAGCGCTTGGCGAACCCTACGAAGACGCGCGCGGGCAACGCTACGGCAGGATGCTGGGCCAGCCGATGATGATCTATTGCGCCGATGTCGAGGGTCTGCAGGCGGCGCTGCGGCGCGGCGTGTCGCGCGAACTCACGATCGTGCCATATGTGCACGCGATGTTTTCGACGGGCCACGACGCGGCGAACCGCGAGGTCTTTCGCGCCGAGGACCCGGAGAATCCCGATCTGGTGGGAATCGCGCTATACGGCCCGAAAAACGCGGTCGACAAGGCCGTGAAGGGGCTGGCGCTGCACCAGTAGACGCACGCCATTTTCATCACCCAGCCTTGCGCACCGGCGGAAAGCGCCGCTTGCTGTTGCCCATGGGAATGCGGCGGAAGCGCTCCTTCTTGTGCTCTTCCTCGAAGTGCGAGAGCGAGAGCTTGACGAGGTCGCTGCGCGAGACGATGCCCACGAGTTGCCGCGATTCGCGGTCGGCCACCACGGGCAGGCGCTCGAGCCCATGAATCGCGAGGCGCGTGGCGATCTGCCGGCAGGTCTCCGCGGGCAGCGCCATGTCGGGGGAACGTTGTGCGAGCAACGAGCCGAGCGGCGTGTCGAGGGCTTCGGTCGCGGCGCTCGCGCGCACGGCGTCGAGCATCGCGCGATCCACCACGCCGAGCACCGCGCCGTCGCGCAGCACCGGGAAGGCGCGGCGCTGCTGCGTCGAACCGAAATGGCGGTCCAGGGCTTCGCGCACGGTGACGTTCGCGTCGATCGTATCGACGGTGCGGGTCATCACTTCATCGACGTAGTGGCGCTCGAGCGGATCGACGCCGTACTCGCGATAGATGTGATAGCCGCGTCGCGCGATCTTTTCGGTCATGATCGAGCGCTTCATGACGACCGTCGCGAAGCCGTGCGCGATCAGCGTGGCCGTGAGCAGCGGCAGCAGCGCATTGGTGTCGTGCGTGAGGCCGAACGCGAACACGATGGCCGTGAGCGGCGCGCCGAGCGTGGCGCCGAGCGTCGCCGCCATGCACACGAGCGGCCACAGCGCCGGGTCGCTGCCGGGCAGCACGTGGCTCAGTACCGAGCCGAGCCCCGCGCCGAGCATGAGCAGCGGGGCGAGCACGCCACCCGAGGTGCCGGAGCCGAGCGCCACGACCCAGATCACGGCTTTCACCACCAGAATCGCGATGGCGACCTGAAGAACGATGTGCTGATGCAGCAGATCGCCGATCACGTCGTAGCCCACGCCGAGTGCGCGCGGCTCGATGAAGCCGCCGATGCCCACCACCAGCCCGCCGATGGCCGGCCACCACGACCAGTGCAGCGGCAGATGGCCGAACAGGTCCTCGACCTTGTAGAGCGCCGCCGACAGCCCCGACGCGAGCGCGCCCGCCAGCAGCCCGGCGATGATGCACGAGAAGAGCGCAACGGCGTGCGGCGGCAGGGTCTGCATGGGAAACAGCGGCGCCGTGCCGAAGAACACGGAGCGCGCGAAGCCGGCCACCGCGCACGCGAGCGCCACGGGCAGGAAACTGCGCGGGCGCCATTCGAACAGCAGCAGTTCGACGGCGAGCAGCACGGCCGCGACCGGCGTGCCGAACACGGCGGTCATGCCCGCGGCCGCGCCCGCCACGAGCAGCGTCTTGCGCTCGGCGGAAGTGACCCGCACGCATTGCGCGAGCAGCGAGCCGAGCGCGCCGCCCGTCATGATGATCGGACCTTCCGCGCCGAACGGGCCGCCGCTGCCGATCACGATGCCCGACGAAAGCGGCTTGAGCACGGCGACCTTCGGCGACATCTTGCTCTTGCCGAACAGGATGGCTTCGATGGCTTCGGGAATGCCGTGGCCGCGAATTTTCTCGGAGCCGAAGCGCGCCATCATCCCGACGATCAGCCCGCCAGTCACAGGCACGACGATGACCCACGGCCCCAGCGTGTTAAGCGCTGGCGAGCGGTCGGCGAACGAGAACTGGCCGAAGAAGAACAGGTTCGTGAACCAGTGGATCAGGCTCAGCAGCACGAACGCCGCGAGCGTGGCCAGTACGCCGATCACGGCGGCCAGCACGCTGATGCCGGGCAGGCGTGCGTTCGCCGAAAAGTCGCGCTTGTGGGAATCGTCGGAATGCATGGTTTCCAGGGCCTGCTCACATGAATAACGGGCTTGCGCTGGCCGCCAGAAGGGCCGAACGCAAGGATTGCGACGAAACGAATACTCGACGTATTCGTGAGGAGCATGACGCAGCGATCGGCCCTTCTGGCGGCCAGCCCCTGCAATGAAATTGTTTAGTTTGGGGAACGTACCTTGCCGGCCGCATTGCGGCGTCGCGCGTCGCTTGTTTGGCTCGGCCAAACGGCGCGTCGCGCTCCTTGCACTGCAGCCGGCAAGGTATGTTCGCAAGCCCGTTATTCATGTGAGCAGGCCCTATAGATCGATATGCGGAATGGTGAATGCGCCGTCGAGCGATCTCAGCTCGGCGCGATGCAGTTCGGCCAGGCGCGCGAGCAGCTTTTCGCCTGCGGCGAGCAGATGCACTTCCACCTGGCGGCGGTCGCGCTCGCTCACGCGGCGCTCGACGAGCTCGATCGCCTCGCAGCGCGAGACGAGCGCCACCACGCCGTGATGCTGCGCCTGCAAACGCTCGGCCAGCTCGCCGATGGTCGCCCACGCGCGGCCCGGGTAGCCTTTCACATGCAGCAGCAGCAGGTATTGCAGCGGCGTGATGCCCTCGGCCTGCGCGGCCTGCTCCGAGAAGCGCTCGAAGCGGCGCATCTGGTAGCGAAATTCGGACAGCTGTTCAAAGTCGACCTTGTCGAGGTCGCGCGCGCTTTTTTTCATCGGGAGTCCCTGGAACGGTTTAATCTCCTAATATATCACGATGTGATATTTTTCTCCGAAAACGCCCGTCACATCAGCATCGCGGCCAGGTGTATGACCGCGAACCGGCTCAGGCCGGCGCCTGCTGCGGCGTCTTCGCCTGGTGATAGAGCCCCGAGATCAAGTCGGCCTGCGTGATGATGCCCGCGAGCCGGTGTTCGTGATCGACCACCGGCACATGATGGTGCCCGTGGCCCGCAAAAATGCGCACGAGTTCGACGATCGGCGTCGTGTTCGCGACGGTCAGCACATGCGTGGTCATCAGCGTGGCGACGTTCTGGCCGGCCTCGGCGTGCGGCCGGAACAGGCGCGCGATCGCGTAGAGCATGAGACGCAGCGGATGCCGCTCGCGCCCGTCGTCGGCGAGGTCGGCGCGCGTGACGATGCCCTTCACCTGGCGATGCGCGTCCACCACGGGCAGCGCCTTCACGTCGTGGCGCTTGAGCAGCGAGCGTGCTTCGCCCACGGTCGTCGCGGGCGTGATGCTCACCACATTGGCCGACATGACGTCCGCGCAGGTCAGTTCGCCGAAGCTGCGCGCGTAGGCGCGGATCTCGGCGTCCTGCAGCACGGCTTCGAGGTCGTCGGTGTCGATGTCGAGCATTTCGTCGCGCTCTCGCAGGACCGCTTCGAGGTCGGCGCGCGTGAATCCGGCCTGCGCGGGGACGGGACCGGCCACCCGCGGGCGCCGCGCGGCGTGCGGGTAGCGATGCCCCGTGGCGGCGTGATAGACGAGCGCGCCGCCGAGCAGCAGGAACGACTGCAGCGCGACGGGCACGAACACGAATTCATAGCCCAGCGCATGCACTGCCGGGCCGCCCAGCACCGCGGTCAGCGCGACCGCGCCCGAAGGTGGATGCACGCAGCGCAGCGTAAACATCGCGACGATCGCCACGGCGATGGCCACGGCGGCGGCCGGCACAGGGTCATGGATCCACATCGCCGCGCTCACGCCCACGGTGGCGGAAACGAGGTTGCCGCCGATGATCGACCAGGGCTGCGCGAGCGGGCTGGCGGGCACGCCGAACAGCAGCACGGCGGAGGCGCCCATCGGGGCGATCAGGTACGCGATGCCCGGATTGCCGCCAGGCAGCCGGTGCGCGAGCGCGCCCGTCAGCGCGATGCCGACCAGCGCGCCGCCGCCCGAGCGCAGGCGCTCGCGCCATGTAATGGTGACCCTGGAAGGGGTGAAGCGGGTGAGCCAGCGAAGGACTTTGAAGCGTGACACGATTCGGACCGGATCTGGAACGGATGGACCGCAGACGGCTCGGCGCCGCCCAAAGAAAAGGGATTATATCGCGATGTGATATATATCGCGACACTTAGTCGCGGCGGTGTTGTACCGAGGATGCGCTTCAGGCGGCAATTTTGGGGACGCAACTGTAGCCGCGCGGCGAGTGGCGGCAGGTGAGGCAAGGGAGGAAGCGCCGCCGCAGGCGGGCGGCGACGCCTTCGAGGCCGGCCAGCGAACGCTGGCGGACGGTTCGAACTTCAGGCCTTAGCTGGCGCTAGCCAGTTTTAGCCAGCCTTAGCCGGCATGCGGCGGCTGGCCCGCGAAACGCGGCGCGGGCGCGGCGTTGGGACGGCCATCGGGGTGGCGATGATGGCCGGCATTGGCATTGGCATTGGCATTGGCATTGGCGCTGGCGCTGGCGTTGCGGTTCGGCGCGGGTGCCGGGCGATGCTGGGCGGTGTGCGCCGGCGGGCGCCCGCCCGGCTGCGGCCGGTAGCCATGCGGCGGCGTGCCGTGCGGCTGCATCGTCACGCGCACGCGCTGGGGCTCGGGCATGCGCGCGTGCTGCATCGGCAGATGGCCTTCGTTGTGCGCCATCACCACGCGCAGTTCCGCGCGGCGGTGCAGGACTTCGCCGCGCAGGTCGCCGCGGCCGTAGTAGCGGCGCTGGCGGTGGCCGTCCGGCCCCACGATCCAGATATAGGTGCTGCCGCCGGCGTAGACCACGTCGCGGTCGAGCACGACCGAAACATAGGCGTCGTACGGCTGCGGCACATAAACGGGTTGCGCGACGACGACAGGCGGGGGCGGCGGCGGGGGAGCGGCAACCACGGTCGTGGCGCGCGCGGGGGCGGTGGCGACGCGGGGGCTCGAGACGCAGCCGCTGATCAGCAGGGTTGCGGCCAGGGTTCCGAACAGGACAAATGCAGATGGCAGAGCGCGTGGTTTCGCGTGCAAGCGGGACTCCGGAATGAGTGGTTGCTGGTCCCGTGTGTTAACGGCAAATGCCTGAAGCGCTTGAGCAAGCGCCCCCAATACATGGTTTTCCACGCACCCAGCCATCCGTTTTTCGCATACCCGTGTTCCCAATTTGTGATTTTACGATGGCATATCGGCTTCCTATACTCGCCCGGAAAACGTACCGATGAAGTACCGATTCCGGAGACAGCCCCGCCATGAACGCCCCAGACCGTGCCGCCGTAGACGCCGCATCGCTAGCCGCATCCGTTTCGCTCGACGACAAATACACGCTGGAAAAAGGCCGCGTGTACATCAGCGGCACCCAGGCGCTGGTGCGCCTGCCCATGCTGCAAAAGGCGCGCGACCGCAAGGCCGGCCTGAACACCGCGGGCTTCGTCTCCGGCTATCGCGGCTCGCCGCTCGGCGCGCTCGACCAGTCGCTCTGGAAGGCGAAAAAACATCTCCAGGCCCACGACGTCGTGTTCCAGCCCGGCGTCAACGAAGACCTCGCCGCGACCGCGGTGTGGGGCACGCAGCAGATCAATCTCTGGCCCGGCGCGCAGCGCGACGGCGTGTTCGGCATGTGGTACGGCAAGGGCCCCGGCGTCGACCGCACCGGCGACGTGTTCAAGCACGCCAACTCCGCGGGCAGCGACGCGCGCGGTGGCGTGCTCGTGCTCGCGGGCGACGACCACGCGGCGAAGTCGTCATCGGTCGCGCACCAGTCCGAGCACGCGCTCATCGCGGCGGGCATTCCCGTGCTCTATCCCGCGAACGTGCAGGAATATCTCGACTACGGTTTGCACGGCTGGGCCATGAGCCGCTACTCGGGCCTGTGGGTCGCCATGAAGTGCGTGACCGACGTGATTGAGTCGACGGCGTCGATCGACCTCGACCCGGATCGCGTGGCAATCGTCACGCCCGCCGACTACACCATGCCCGAAGGCGGCCTCAACATCCGCTGGCCCGACACGCCGCTCGCTCAGGAAGCGCGCCTGCTCGACGAGAAGTGGTACGCCGCGCTCGCCTATGTGCGCGCGAACCGCCTGAACCGCGTGGTGATCGATTCGCCGCGCGCACGCTTTGGCATCATGACCGCGGGCAAGGCGTATCTCGACGTGCGCCAGGCGCTCACCGACCTCGGCCTCGACGACGAAACCTGCGCGCAGATCGGCGTGCGCGTGCTCAAGGTGGGCTGTGTGTGGCCGCTCGACGCGCAGGACGCGCGCGGCTTCGCCACCGGGCTCGAAGAGATTCTCGTGGTGGAGGAAAAGCGCCAGATCCTCGAATACGCGCTCAAGGAAGAGCTGTACAACTGGCGCGAAGACGTGCGCCCCAAGATCTACGGCAAATTCGACGAGCGCGACAACGAGGGCGGCGAATGGTCGGTGCCGCGCGGCAACTGGCTGCTGCCCGCGCACTACGAACTCTCGCCCGCGCTGATCGCCAAGGCCATTGCGCGGCGTCTCGCGCGCGCCGACGTGCCCGAGGAAGTGCGTGCGCGCATGCTCGCGCGCGTGGCGATCATCGAGGCGAAGGAGCGCGAGGCGGCGAAGCCGCGCGTGACGGTGGAGCGCAAGCCGTGGTTCTGCTCGGGCTGTCCGCACAACACCTCGACGAACGTGCCCGAAGGCTCGCGTGCGCTGGCGGGCATTGGCTGCCACTACATGTCGATGTGGATGGACCGCAAGACCGAAACGTTCAGCCAGATGGGCGGCGAGGGCGTGGCGTGGCTCGGCCAGATGCACTTCTCGGGCGACAAACACGTGTTCGTCAATCTCGGCGACGGCACCTACTTTCACTCAGGACTGCTGGCGATTCGCGCGGCTATCGCATCGAACGCCAACATCACCTACAAGATTCTCTACAACGACGCGGTGGCGATGACGGGCGGCCAGCCCGTGGACGGCGTGCTCACGGTGCCGCAGATCGCGCACCAGGTGCATGCCGAAGGGGCGAAGCGCATCGTCATCGTCACGGACGAGCCGCAGAAATACGACGCGAAGATCGTATTGCCGCCGGGCGTAGACGTTCACCATCGCGACCAGCTCGATAGCGTGCAGCGCACGTTGCGCGAAATCGCCGGCACCACCGTGCTGATCTACGACCAGACCTGCGCCACCGAAAAGCGCCGTCGCCGCAAGCGCGGCGCCTATCCCGACCCGGCGCGCCGCGCGTTCATCAACGACGCCGTGTGCGAGGGCTGCGGCGACTGCTCGGTGCAATCGAACTGCCTTTCTGTCGAGCCGCTCGATACGCCGCTCGGCACGAAGCGCAAGATCAACCAGTCGTCGTGCAACAAGGACTTTTCGTGCGTGAAGGGCTTTTGCCCGAGCTTCGTGACGGCCGAAGGCGCGCAATTGCGCAAGCCGCGCGCGGCAAATATGTCCAGCGCCGCCTCGATCGATTTCGACGCGCTGCCCATGCCCGTGCTTCCGCAACTGGCGAAGCCTTACGGCATTCTCGTGACGGGTGTGGGCGGCACGGGTGTCGTGACCATCGGTGGCCTGATCGGCATGGCCGCGCATCTCGCGGGCAAGGGCGTGACGGTGCTCGACATGGCCGGGCTCGCGCAAAAGGGCGGCGCCGTGCTGAGCCACGTGCAGGTGGCGGCGACGCCCGCTGCCTTGCACGCCACGCGCATCGCCACGGGCGAGGCCCGCCTCGTGATCGGCTGCGATGCGATCGTCTCCGCTTCGGGCGACGTGCTCTCGCGCACCCAGCATGGCGTGACGGTCGCGGCGATCAACAGCGGCGCGACGCCGACTGCGGAATTCGTCAAGAATCCGAAGTGGACGTTCCCGGGCGCGCAAACCGAGTCTGAACTGCGCGCGAGCATCGGCGAGGGCTGTGCGTTCGTGGACGCCAATGCGCTCGCGCTGGCCTTGCTCGGCGACACGATCTACAGCAATCCGCTGCTGCTGGGCTATGCATGGCAAAAGGGCTGGCTGCCGCTCGAACTCGCGCATCTGCGTCGCGCGATCGAACTCAACGCCGTGGCCGTGGAGAAGAACCAGCAGGCGTTCAACTGGGGGCGCTACGTCGCGCATCATGGCGAAGCGGTCGTGCGCGCGCTCACCAGAACGCCGGCGGAACCGCAGGCCATCGTCCTGCGCATGCCCGAATCGCTCGACAAGGTGGTTGCCGCGCGCGCAGCGTTGCTCACCGCGTATCAGAACGCCGCCTATGCTCAGCAATATCGCCGCGTGGTCGAGCGTATTCGCGTGAAAGAGACGGCGCTCGGCGGCGACGCGAAGCTGCCGCTCACGCGAGCCGTCGCCGTGAATCTCGCGAAGCTGATGGCCTACAAGGACGAGTACGAGGTCGCGCGTCTGTATGCCGATCCTGCGTATCTGCAGAAGCTGCGCGAGCAGTTCGAAGGCGAGCCGGGACGCGACTACAAGCTGAACTTCTGGCTCGCGCCGCCGCTGCTCGCGAAGCGCGACGAGCACGGTCATCTCGTGAAGCGCCGTTTCGGTCCGTGGGTGCTGCCGGTCTTGCGCACGCTGGCCCGCATGAAGGGGCTGCGCGGCACCGCGTTCGACGTGTTCGGCAAGACCGAAGAGCGTCGCGACGAACGCCGCTCGATTGCGCAATACGTGGCGCTCGTGGACGAATTCTGCGCGAGCCTCGACGCGCAGCGCCTGCCGCTCGCGCTGCAGTTGGCGGCGCTGCCCGACGAGATCCGCGGCTTCGGCCACGTCAAGGCGCGCAATCTCGCGGCGGCCGGCAAAAAGCAGGAGCGCTTGCTGGCCGACTACCGCACGCCTGCTGCGCAGCGCGCCACGGCGTAACACGCCAGCGATCAGGGCAACAGGCGCCTGCCGAGCAAGCGCGGCAGGCGCAGCGCGAACCCGCCGACGAGCCGCAGATGCATGCCGGCGAGCAGCAGGTTGTCGCGCACGTAGTTGAAGTGCGAGACGCCGCCCTCATCGGCGCCGAAGTAGCGCACCGGCGCCTCGATCTGGATGGGCTGCACGCCGGCCCAGCACAGGCGCACGGCCGCTTCGGGATCGAAGTCGAAGCGTCGCATCCACGTCTGGCGGTGCATGATCGCCTTGAGCGGCGCGATCGGGTACACGCGAAAGCCGTACAGCGAATCGCCGATGCCGGCCCACAGCGTCTCGAAGTCGGCGAAGAAGTTCGACAGGCGTCGTCCCTGCACGCGCAGTTGCGGCGCGCTCGCGTCGAACTTCGGCCGGCCCAGCACCATGGCTTCGGGCGCGGCCTGCGAGGCGGCCATGAATTCGGGGATCAGCGCGGCGGGGTGCTGCCCGTCGGAGTCCATCGTCAGCACGTGGGTGAATCCGCGCGCCGCGGCGGCTTCGAGCCCCGCGAGCACCGCGCCGCCCTTGCCCCGGTTGTCGGGCAGCACGATGACATGCAGGCCGGGGTCGTCGTTGGCCATGGCCTGCAGGCGCGCGGCGCTACCGTCCGTGCTGCCGTCCACCACGACCCACACGGGGTTCCATTGCGCGCGTGCGCCGCGCACGGTCTCGTCGAGCTTGGCGCCCGGGTTGTAGCTCGGGATCAGGACGAGATGCGTGGACGAAGGCGTGGCCATGGCAGCGGGGGCTTCGACAGCGTGAGACCCTGAGAAAATTCTAGGTCGCGCCGCTGCGCGCGCATAACCGCCTGGGCGGACGTCCAGCGCATCGTGCGCGGGGACGTCGCATCCGGATGCTTCGGCGCTTGCGCCCGTGCTGGTGCCGGGCGCGGAGCGCGACTGCCGCTTTGCGTCGAAGGGTTGCACAGACACTCGTATTTCCTCAGAGGATGCAGCAGCGGAAAACGCGCCGCGTGTTCAGGCCAGGCCGCCGTTGATCGAGAGCACTTGCCCTGTCACGTAGGCGGCCGCGTCGGACACCAGGTATGCCACCATGCCCGCGACTTCCGCGGGCTGGCCGGCGCGCTGCGCGGGCACGAGCTGCTTGATGCGCTCGGCGGGAAACGCGTGCTCCGCCATCGGCGACGCGATGATGCCGGGCGCCACGGCGTTCACGGTGATGCCGCGCGAAGCCAGTTCCAGCGAGAGCGATTTCGTCGCGCCGATCAGCCCGGCCTTCGCGGCCGCGTAGTTCGCCTGGCCGCGATTGCCCATCACGCCCGCGAGCGAGGCGATGTTGACGATGCGCCCGTGGCGCGTGCGGATCATCGGCATGAGCAGCGGCTGCGTCACGTTGAAAAAGCCGTTGAGCGAGACGTCGATCACGCGGCGCCATTGCTCCCGCCGCATGCCGACTAGCGGCGCGTCGTCGTGAATGCCCGCGTTGTTCACCAGGATCTGCACGGGCGCGTCTTCCACGAGCCGTGCGAGCGCGGTTTCGGCCGCGTCGGCGTCGGTCACGTCGAAGGCAATGGCGTGTGCGCTGCCGCCCGCCGCGGCGATGCGCTGCGCGACGGCCTCGGCCTCGGCCAGACGCCGGTTCGCGTGCACCCAGACCTCGTGGCCCGCCTGCGCGAGCGCCACGCTGATGGCCTGCCCGAGTGCGCCGCTGCCGCCTGTCACGAGTGCACGCATGGGTGTTCCTCCCTCAATCCTGGCCAGGTTCTGGCCGGCGCCGGCAGTCATGGCACCGTGCGTCGCGCACGTCAACGCACGCGGTGCGCCGCGACGTAGGCGGCCAGAGTGCCGAGCGTCGCGAAGATCTTCTCGTTGTCCGGATTGTCCGAGCGCAGCTCGAAGCCGTACTTCTTCGAGATCAGCAGCGCAATTTCCAGAATGTCGATCGAGTCGAGCCCGAAGCCTTCGCCGTAGAGCGGAGTGTCGGCGCTCACTTCGTCGAGCGAGACATCTTCGAGATTCAGCTCTTTCACGATCTGCGTGGCGAGCTCTTGTTCCAGTGCGTTCATCATGCGTGGGCTCTCCGGGCGTGCGGGCCGAAAGCGCCGGCCACCCGTTTTTAGGGTTCGTTTGATGTAAAAGTTACCAGGATTCTAAGTGAAGGGTATCGGTGCGTATACCGTGCTCCCAGGCGAAAGGGTTACAGAGGGTCGGTGCCAGGCGGCGCGCATTTTTGGGATCGGAACGCGCGAGACGCTTGCACGGCTTCGGGCCTGTCTGGATCGGACAAAAGCCCTGCCTGGCGTGATTCCGAACATTCAGTTACAAACCGGCGTCCGGGAGGACAGGTGATCGGGTCCCGCCAATCTTAAAATGTGCGTGCCCGAACGAGCTTGCAAGAAACCGGCCCGATATTTGCGTTTCTTACAATGTTTCGTGGCGCTTGCCGAACCCTACGATTTACTTACGGCTGTATTTACGATATTTGCCAGATGCCTTCTTCGCTCAGCCAGACCGCCCTGGGTCGCACCGGGGCCAACCGCCCGCCGGCGCCGTGCTCACGGCACCCCGGCGCGCGCGTGCGCGGAGGCGGGCGATGAGCGCCGTGGCCGCGGCGGCGCGTGCGGCGCTGGGCGTGGCGGCGGTGGCCGCCTGGCAAATCGGCGCGCATTACGCGGTAGCGACGCCGGGCGCGCACGGCTTCGGCCTGGCGATGGCGCTCGTGCCCCCGCTCGCGATCGCCCTGGCCGCCGCCGCGCGCTCGCCGCGCCGGGTGTGGCTGCTGCCGCTGTGGACGCTCGTGGTGCTCGCGCTGTGGTACATGCGCACGCCGCTTGCTTTGCACTTTGAATGGGGACTGTATCTGGAGCATGTGAGCTTCAACCTCGCGATGGCGCTGCTGTTCGGGCGCACGCTCGCGGCGGGGCGCGTGCCGCTTTGCACGCAGTTCGCGTCGATGATCCACGGCGGCGCGCTAGCGCCGGCCGTCGTGCGCTATACGCGCCAGATCACGCTCGCATGGACGCTCTTTTTCATCGCAATTGCCGGCGTTTCGACGTTGATGTTCGCGGTTGCACCGATCGTCGCGTGGTCGACGTTCGCCAACTATCTGGCGTTGCCGCTGGTGGCGGTGATGTTCGTCGCCGAGCACGCATGCCGGCGTTTCGTGCTGCCGGGCGAGCCGAATGCCGGCATGCTCGACGCGATTCGCGCATACCGGCAGACGACCCAGGCGCACGCGGAGCATTCCTGATCATGGATGCCGCTCGCCAGCCTGAATCAAAGCAGGGAACAACGCAGGAATCCGTATTGACTGAAGTTATGCAGACTCATCCGCTCGTTTTTCATACGTCGCCCGACCAGGTCATGGCCTGGCGCGACGGCGCGCCCGTTACGGTGCGCACGTTCCTCGCCGAGGTCACGCGTGTGGCCGCGGCACTGCCGGCGGGCGGCCACGTATTCAACGTCTGCCGCGACCGCTACCGCTTCACCGTGGGCCTGTGCGCGGCGCTCGTGTCCGGGCGCATCAGCCTGCTGCCCTCGACGCAGACGCCGGAAACGGTGCGCCAGCTCGCCTCGTTCGCCCCCGACGCGTTCTGCCTGCACGACGCGCCCGATTGCGCGATCGACCTGCCGCGTTTCGCGTATCCCGAAGCCCGGCAGGAAGCCGATGCGGATGCGCCGTTCGTCGTCCCGCAGATCGACGCCTCGCGCGTCGCGGCCTACGTGTTCACGTCGGGGTCCACCGGCGCGCCGGTGCCGCATGGCAAGACGTGGGGCGTGCTGGTGGCGGGTGTGCGCGCGTCGGCCGAGCGGCACGGCCTGCTGGGCGCGCCAGACTGCACGATCGTCGGCACGGTGCCCCCGCAGCACATGTACGGCTTCGAAGTGACCGTGCTGCTGCCGCTGATCGGCGGCTTCGCGTTCAGCAACCGGCTGCCGTTCTATCCCGTCGATATCCGCGACGAACTCGAAGCCGTGCCGCACCCGCGCGTGCTCGTGACCTCGCCGATCCATCTGCGCGCGCTGCTTGCCACCGATCATGCGCTGCCGCCGGCCGAGCTGGTGCTCTCCGCCACCGCGCCGCTTTCGGAAAAGCTCGCGCTCGAAGCGGAAGCGCGCCTGAAGGCGCCGCTCGTCGAGATTTACGGCAGCACCGAAACCGGCCAGATCGCGACGCGCCGCACCGCGAAGGGCGCAACGTGGCAACTGTTCCCGAAGGTTCGCTTCGAAGCGCGTGCAAGCGCAGCACCGGACGACGAAGGCCCGACGATGTGGGTCTCGGGCGGCCACGTGGAAGAACCGGTGCCGATGGGCGACGCCATCGAACTGCTCGATGCGCAGCGTTTCCTGCTGCACGGGCGCAAGGCGGACCTCATCAACATCGCGGGCAAGCGGACCTCGCTCGCCTACCTCAACCATCAGCTCAACGCGATTCCGGGCGTGGCGGACGGCGTGTTCTTCATGCCCGCCCACCTCGAGCACGATGCGCACACGGGCCACGACGTCGTGCAGCGCCTCGTCGCGCTCGTGGTCGCGCCGACGCTTACGCTCGCCGATCTGCAGCGCGCGCTGCGCGAGCGCATCGATCGCGCGTTTCTGCCGCGTCCGCTCCTGTTCGTCGATTCGCTGCCGCGCAACGACACTGGCAAGCTGCCGCATGACGTGCTCGCGGCGTGCGTCGCGCGGCAGATGCGCGGCGGCCTCGCTCCGGCCACGAAGGAAGCGGGCGACGCTCTGTCCGAACCCGCAACCACGCTTTCGTTCACGATTCCCGCCGATCATCCCGCGCTGCCTGGCCACTTCCCGGGTCACCCGATCGTGCCCGGCGTCGTGCTGCTCGATCACGCCATCGACGCGATCGGCGATGCGCTGAACCGGCCGTTCGAATCGTTCAAGCTCAGCACCGCGAAATTCCTGAGCCCGGCCGCGCCTGGCGAAACGCTCGACCTCGCCTGGGACGCGGCGACGAGCGGCGCGATCCGCTTCACGCTGCGCGCGGGCGCGCGCGATGTCGCGAGCGGCGTCATCAGCGACGAAAAAACCGGAGCGCAGCCATGACCAGGCGCACCGACTGGGCGAACCAGCAGGAGCGCAGCAACACGCTGCTCCTGCGCATCATGACGTGGCTCTCGCTGCGCCTCGGCCGTCGCGCGGGCCGCGCGCTGCTGCATTTGATCGCGCTGTATTTCGTGCTGTTTTCGCCGCGCGCGTGCGCCGCCTCGCGCGACTACCTGCGCCGCGTGCTGGGCCGTCCGGCGCATTGGCGCGACATCTATCGCCACGTGTTTACGTTCGCCTCGACGATCCACGACCGCATCTATCTGGCGAACGCGCGCTTCGACATGTTCGATATCCGCCCGCACGGCCATACGCTCGTGGACGAGACGCTCGCCAAGGGGCGCGGCGTGTTCCTGATGGGCGCGCACCTCGGCAGCTTCGAGATCGTGCGCGCGCTCGGCCGCACGCGGCCCGACCTGCGCGTGGTCGTGACGATGTACGAAGAGAACGCGCAGAAGATCAACGCGACGCTCGCCGCCGTGAATCCTGCGGCGAAGCCCGAAGTGATCGGGCTCGGCCAGGTCGGCTCGATGCTGAAGGTGCACGAGCGTCTCGACCAGAACTGCATGGTGGGTATGCTCGCGGACCGCACGCTGCTCGCCGACGACGCCGCCACCATGCGGCGCATGGCGTTTCTCGGCGAGCCGGCGGCGTTCCCGCTCGGGCCGCTCTACATGGCCGCGATGCTCAAGCGCCCGGTGCTCTTTATGACGGGCCTGTATCGCGGCGGCAATCGCTACGACGTGCACTTCGAGACGCTGGCGGACTTTACCGACGTGCCGCGCGAGTCGCGCCAGCGCGCCATCGACGCGGCGCTCGTGCGTTACGTCACGCTGCTCGACCGCTATTGCCGCATGGCGCCGTACAACTGGTTCAACTACTACGACTTCTGGCAGGGCGGCAAGCAGGGCGCGATGGCTGGCGCACCGGCATCGACTGCGGCGGCGGGCGCCGCGGCCCGCGCGTCGGCGCCGGCGACCGTGCGCCGGCGCGAGACGCGCCCCCATGCCGAGCTTCCCGTGCACGAGGTGACCGACGCATGAGCGCGATCCGCCGTTGCACAACCTTGCGCACACGCTGCCAGCGTGCGCTGGCGAGCGCCGCTTTCATCGCCGCGTCCATCATGACGGCGGCCGCGCCTGCCGCGCCGGCACAGGCTGCCGAAACCGCGCAGCCCGCCTGGACGCTCGACCGCCTGATGTCCACGCTCGCGCAGCACAAGTCCGGCCGCGCGAGCTTCACCGAAACGAAGTACCTCTCGATCGCCACGCAGCCCGTCGAGTCTTCGGGCGAACTCGTGTTCGTCGCGCCCGATCATCTGGAAAAGATCACGCAGAACCCCAAGCCCGAGCACCTCGTGGTGGACGGCGACATGCTGACCGTGCAGCGCGAGAACCACAAATACACGCTGGCGCTCGCGCGCTATCCCGAGCTGGGCGCGTTCATCGAGAGCATTCGTGCGACGCTCGCGGGCAATCGCTTCGCGTTGGAGCAGGTGTACAAGGTCGCGCTCACGGGTGAGGGCGACGACTGGACGCTCACGCTCACGCCGCTCGACTCGCGCATGCGCAAGGTGGTGAACACCATCACGATAGACGGCACGCGCGACGCGATGCGCAGCGTCGCGATCCAGCAGGCGGACGGCGATCATTCGGTGATGCGCCTGCACGCCCTTTCCGGGGACGCGAACTGATGGACCCGCGCGCCCATCCGGTCCTTGCGCGCGGCTTCGCGCTCGTGCAGCGCCGCGCCGTCGCGGTGTGGCTGCTGTGCCTCTTCGCGTGCGCGGTGGCGATCGGCCGCGCGAACTTCACCGCCGATCTCTCGGCGTTTCTGCCGCGCTCGCCGAGTCCCACGCAGCAAGTTCTCGTCGATCAACTGCGCGACGGCCTGGCGTCCCGGCTCATTCTGATCGGCATCGACGGCGGCTACGAGAGCACGCGCGCAGAGCTTTCGCGCCGCGTGGCGGCGAGCCTGCGCGCCGACCCGCAATTCGTGGCGATTCACAACGGCTCGGGCGAGAACGACGCGCGCGACGAGCGGTTCATGTTCGCGCACCGCTATGTGCTGAGTCCGGCGGTCACGCCACAACACTTCTCGGAACAGGGGTTGCACGAAGCGCTGGGCGAGAGCCTCGATCTGCTGACGTCATCGGCGGGCCTCGTTGCCAAGGACCTGCTGCCGCGCGACCCGACGGGCGAAGTGGCCGCGATGGTCGGCCAGCTCGACAGCGCGGCGCAGCCTGCGAGCCGCGGCGGCGTATGGGCCTCGCGCGACGGCCGGCGCGCCGTGCTGGTGGCGCAAACGGCGGCGGCCGGTTCCGACACCGACGCCCAGTCGCACGCCATCGACGCCGTGCGCGCCGCCTTTGCCGCCGCCACGCGCAGCTTGCCCAATGCTTCGGCCTACCAGGTGTCGCTGACGGGGCCCGGCGTGTTCGGGGTCGCCACGCGCGACGCCATTCGCCACGACGTGGAACGCCTCTCCACCCTGAGCCTCGTGCTGATCGTCGCGCTGCTGCTCACGCTGTACCGCTCGCCGCGCACGCTGGGGCTCGGGCTCTTGCCGGTGTTCTCGGGCGTGGCGGCGGGCATCGCCACGGTTTCGCTCGTGTTCGGCACGGTGCATGGCTTGACGCTCGGCTTCGGCACGACGCTGATGGGCGAGGCGGTGGACTACTCGATCTACCTGTTCGTGCAGTCGTCGCAGGGCGGTCCCCGCGGTGCGCCGCAGGGCCGCGAGTCGATGCGCGCCTGGCTCGCTGCTTACTGGCCGACCATCCGCCTTGGCGTGCTGACCTCGGTGTGCGGCTTCGCGACGATGCTGTTCTCGGGCTTCCCCGGCCTCGTGCAACTCGGGCTCTATTCGATCGCGGGCCTCGCGAGCGCCGCGCTCGTCACGCGCTTCGTGCTGCCGCAGCTGTGCGGCGGCGCAGTCGCGATTCGCGATGTGTCGCGCATCGGCGCGGCGCTCGCGCGTCTGGCGCACGCGGCGCCGCGCCTGCGCTGGCCGCTCGCGGCGCTCGTGCTCGCCGCGCTGGCGTCCCTCTGGCTGCATCGCGACGACCTCTGGAGCCACGAGCTTGCTTCCTTGAGTCCCGTGCCCGCCGCGAGCCAGGCGCTCGACACGCGCCTGCGCGCGGACGTGGGTGCGCCCGACGTGCGCTATCTCGTGGTGATTCCGGCTGCGAGCGAGCAGGCCGCGCTCGAAGGCGCGGAGAAGGTCGGCGCGCAGTTGCAGCCGCTCGTCGAGCGTGGCGTGCTGGGCGGCTTCGAGAGCCCCGCGCGCTATCTGCCGAGCGACGCCACCCAACGCGCGCGCCTCGCGAGCCTGCCCGCCAAGGACGTGCTCGCGGCGCGCCTGCAGGAGGCGATCAGGAACCAGCCGGTGGACGTGAGGCCCGACGCCTTCGCACCGTTCCTCGCCGACGTCGAGGCGGCGCGCAACGCGCCGCTCGTCACGCGTGCGGACCTCAAGGGCACGTCGATGGCGCTTGCCGTCGATGCGCTCCTGACCCAGCGCGACGGCCAATGGAGCGCCATGCTCGCCCTGCGCGCGCCGCGCAATGCACAGAGCGCACAGGCCGCAAATACGCCGAGCCTCAACGCCGGTTCCGTGAGCGACGCCGTTGCCCGTGCGGACGTGCCGGGCGCACTCTTCGTCGACCTGAAGGCCGAAGCCGACCGCATGTACGTGGACTACGTGCACGAAGACATTCGCCTCTCGCTCGCGGGTTTCGTCGTCATCGTCGTGCTGCTGGTGATCTCGCTGCGCTCGTTCTCGCGCGCGGCGCGGGCGCTCGCGCCGCTCGTCGCGGCGGTGCTGGTCGTGGCGGCGGGATTCGCGCTGGCGGGCGTATCGCTCACCATCCTGCACCTGGTCGGCATGCTGCTGATCGTGGCGGTGGGCTCGAACTATGCGTTGTTCTTCTGCAAGCGCGACGACGCAGCGGGCATCACGCCGCGCACGCTCGTCTCGCTGCTCGTCGCCAATCTCGCGACGGTGGCGGGCTTCGGCCTGCTCTCGCTGTCTCATGTGCCGCTGCTCGAAACGTTCGGGCTGACGGTCGGTCCGGGCGCGATGCTCGCGCTCGTGTTCGCGGCGATTCTCGCGCCGCCGGTCGTGCACAGCAGCGCCGAGGCGCACGTGAGCGCCGATACCCGCGACGAGCGGCGGCCCGCTCGCCCGCGCCCCGAACGCGCGCAGATGACCCACCCGCACGGAGGCCGCGCATGAACTCGGCTTCGTTGCCCACTACGCGCGTGAACACCGCTTCTGCCGCGGCGCGCCGCTGGAGGCCATCGCCGTTCATGAGCGGCGCGGCGGTGCTGCACGCGGGAGCGGCCGCCGCCGTGGTCGCGCAGCCGCACGCGTGGCCGTGGGCCGCGGGCAGCGTAATCGCGTCGCATCTCGCGCTGACCGCTGCGGGATTGTGGCCGCGCAGCGCGTTGCTCGGCCCGAACTGGACGCGCCTGCCCGAACACGCGGCGCGGCGCATCGCGCTCACCGTCGACGATGGTCCGGACCCCGAAGTGACGCCGCGCGTGCTCGACTTGCTGGATAGTTTCGATGCGCGCGCAACGTTCTTCTGCATCGGCGAGCTGGCGCGACGCCACCCGCATCTGGTCGAAGCGATCGTGGCGCGCGGCCATGCCGTCGAGAACCATAGCCAGCGCCATCGGCATACGTTTTCAGTCTCGGGGCCGCTCGTGATGAAGCGCGAGATCGCGGCGGCGCAGCGCACGCTCACCGAAATCGCGGGGACGCCGCCGCGCTTTTTCCGCGCACCGGCTGGTCTGCGCAATCCGTTCCTCGAGCCGGTGCTGTGCGGCCTCGGCCTGCACCTCGCGAGCTGGACCCGGCGCGGCTTCGACACCCGCGCGAAAGAGGCCGGCACGGTCACGCACCGATTGCTCGATGGCCTGGCTGCGCGCGACATCCTGCTCGTGCACGACGGCCACGCGGCGCGCGACGCAAGCGGCAAGCCGCTCGTGCTCGACGTGCTGCCGCCGCTCCTGCGCGCCGCCGCCGAACGCCAGCTGCAGTGGACCACACTGCGCGCGTGCCTCGACGGCGAAGCCGGTCAACCCTGATTCCACCGCTGCGCAAACGGAACGACTGACGTGAAGCCACTGATCCTTTCGCATTTCACCGCTACCAGCTGCCTCGGGCGCGGGCTCGACGCGACGCTCGACGCGCTGCGCGGCAAGCGCGGGGGCCTCGCGCGCTGCGACTTCGAACGCGCGGACCTCGATACGTGGATAGGCGAAGTGGCGGGCCTCGAGAGCGAGACGCTGCGCGCCGATCTCGCGGACTACGCGTGCCGCAACCACCGTCTCGCGCAAATCGGCTTCACGCAGGACGGTTTCGCCGAGCACATTCAGGCCGCCGTCGCGCGCTATGGCGCCGAGCGCGTGGGCGTGTTCGTCGGCACCAGCACCTCGGGCATTCTCGAAACTGAAAACGCCTACCGGCAGCGGGACCTGGAAAGCGGCGCGCTCAAGCCGGGCTTTCATTACGCGCAGACGCACAACCCGTTCGCGCTGGCCTCGTTCGTGCGCGCGTACTTCGGACTGCGTGGGCCGGCCACGTCGATTTCTTCGGCCTGTTCTTCGGGCGCGAAGGTGTTCGGCTCCGCGCGCCGCATGATCGAAGCGGGGCTGATCGACGCGGCCGTGGTGGGCGGCGTCGATTCGCTGTGCCTGACGACGTTGTACGGTTTCAACTCGCTCGAACTGCTGTCGCGCGATCCGTGCCGCCCGTTCGACGTGAACCGCAATGGCATTTCGATCGGCGAGGCCGCGGCGTTCGCCTTCCTCGAGCGCACGCCGGACACGCTGGACGACGACGCGATCCTGCTGCTCGGCGTGGGCGAGTCGAGCGACGCGCATCACATGTCGTCGCCGCATCCCGACGGGCTCGGTGCGCGCGCCGCGATGGCGCAGGCGCTTTCCACCGCGGGCGTGGCCCCAGGCGAAATCGGCTACATCAATCTGCATGGCACGGCCACGCCGAGCAACGACGTCGCCGAAAGCCGCGCGATCAACGCGCTGTTCGAGCGCACGCCATGCAGTTCGACCAAGGGCGCGACGGGGCATACGCTCGGCGCGGCGGGCGCGCTCGAGGCCGTGATCGCGGCGCTCGCGCTGCGCCATCGCTTCGTGCCCGCCGGCGTCAACACCACGCAGCCCGACGCCGCGCTCGGCCTCGACTATGTGCTGGAAAGCCGCGAGGCGCAAGTCGGCGCCGCGCTCAGCAATTCATTCGGGTTTGGCGGCACGAACTGCAGCCTCCTGTTTGGCCGCGCGGACCGCGCACATCACGGATGACCGCCATGAGACTTTCCGCATTCATCGAAAGCGTCGGCGTGATCGGCCCGGGTCTCGCCAACTGGCCGCAGACGGCCGACGTGCTCGCCGCGCGCACGCCCTACGCGAGCGCACGAACGGTGCTGCCGCCGCCGGAAGGGCTGCCGGCGGCAGAGCGCCGCCGCACCGGGGCCGTCGTCAAGACCGCGCTCGCCGTGGGCCACGAAGCCGTCGCGGCGAGCGGCCGCGACGCGACGACGCTCGCCGCCGTGTTCGCGGCCTCGGGTGGAGATGGTCAGAACTGCCACATAATCTGCGACGCGCTGGCCGGCGACGACCGCCTGCTTTCGCCCACGCGATTTCACAACTCGGTGCACAACGCGCCCGCGGGCTACTGGAGCATCGCGACGCGCGACCGGGCCGCATCGAACGTGCTGTGTGCGCACGACGGCAGCTTCGCGGCGGGGCTGCTCGAAAGCGCGTGCCAGGTGGCCGTGGATGGCGTGCCCACCTTGCTGATCGCCTACGACGCCGACTATCCCGAGCCGCTGCACGCATTGCGGCCCGTGGCCGATGCATTCGGCGTGGCGCTCGTGCTCGCGCCGCAGGCGAGCGCGACGACGCTTGCGCGCTTGGACATGACGCTCACCGAAGCGCTGGCGACGCCGCTCGCCTCGCCCGAACTCGAGGCGCTGCGCACGAACAATCCCGCCGCGCGCGTGCTGCCGCTGCTCGAAGCGCTCGCGCGCATGGACACATGCGGCCGGCCTGCGAGCGTGGTCATCGACTACATGCCCGAACTGCGCGTGCAAATCGACGTCTCGCCCCTGGACGCCTCTGGAGAGGGGGCATGACGACGCAAGCCACCCTGCCGGCTACGCTCGCGGACGTGATCGCTAACGCCGCGCCGGGCGCGCCGCTCGACCGCGCATGGATCGCGGCGCGCATCCCGCACAGCGGCGCGATGTGCCTGCTCGACGCGGTGCAGGCGTGGGACGAAACGCGCATCCGCTGCGTGGCGACCAGCCATCGCGATCCGCACAACCCGCTACGCTCGCGCGGGCGCCTCGCGGCGGTGTGCGGCGTGGAGTACGCGGCGCAGGCCATGGCAGTGCATGGCGCGTTGCTCGGCGCACTGGATGGCGCAACTGCGGGCCGCCCGCGCGTGGGTTTTCTGGCGAGCGTGCGCAGCGTGGTGGCGCATGTCGAGCGCCTCGACACGCTCGCCTCGCCGCTCGCGATCGAAGCCGAGCGCGTGAGCGGCAGCGGCAATACGATACTCTATGGCTTTACGGTGCGCGGCGCGGGCCGCGTGCTGCTTACGGGACGCGCGGCGGTCATGCTCGACGCGTCCGCAGTCATTCGATGACAATAGAAAAGGGAGCCCGATGATGAAATCCAAACGGTTCATACTTGCCGCGCTCGTGCTGGGCATGGCCAGCACGATGGCGCACGCCGACCTTCACGAAGTGAAGGAGAACATCAAGCACGACTCGAAGGAAGCGGCCACGAAAACCGGCCACGCCGCACGCGACTTCGGCCACGCCACCGCGCACGCGGCGAAGACGGTGGGCCACGGCATCGCGCATGCGTCGCGCGAAGGTTACGAGGCCACCAAGCGCGCGACCAAGCGCGTGTTCCATAAGGACGGCAGCGGCGAAAGCAGCGAAAAGAGCCAGGCGTAAGCCTTACCTTCGCCGGGCGTCGGCGTTGGTCGGCGCCCGTGTTCCTGCAATGCAGTACGGCGGCATCGTTTCCTGTACGGTGTCGCTCGCAAGTGCTTCGGGTATCGAAGTCCCATAGCGTTTGTGAACAGAAAGGCCGCTCATTGATGGGCGGCCTTTTCTTTTTGGTGCTTGTGGCCCGTTCCTTCGCGATTGAGCACACCTTACGCCCGGTCGGACTTGCCGAGCTGTCTTATTCAACGACCACAAGTTAGATGGCTTCTCAATTGATCTGGGCAAATTTAGGCATTCCAATTTGGTTGCGTTATTGGTCACGATTTGGCGAACGTCAAATCAATGTTGCGCGATGATGCGTATTGAATCGTTGCGTCCCCATGAAAGTATTTTTTCGGATGAATCCCATATCCCGCTAGTGGCTCCAGCCTGAACCTAGCTTGAGCGGGCATGCATGTTCCCCCGTTTAGCTCGCCGGTCGTATCGCGGCGCCGGTCGTTTTCACTCAGTTCATTAGGCGAGGCTGTATGGAGCGCTCATTTCTAGGGATTGGCGACAAGGCCGATAACGGCGCGTTCGTTACGGAAGGGCTGGATTCAATTAGCTGTTCCAATCCGCCGCCGTGCGTGCAGATTTCAACGATCGGCATGCGGACATATTGTCCCGTTTGCGAGCAGGAAGGCCGCATTGCTCCGCGCGGTCCGCGCTGGCCCGGCAACGGGCCAAACGGCAGTCAATGGGCGTTGAGCGGCGATATCAACCTTTGCGGTTGTAGTCCGCCGCCCGTGTTCCGCGCCGAGCGCAACATGACGATGGGTTTCACGTCAGAGGAAGCAGCCGCGCTAATGGGGCAACGCACGAAAACCACGACATCGAGCGCGCGAGTCGATGCCTTCGACCAGCACTTCCGTTTGACTGATGAACGAACCGGAAAGCCTCTAAAGGGGGTTTCGTATCGGATCGTCACACCAGACGGCGACGAACACGAAGGCATAACGGATGCGCGTGGCCATACGCTGCGCGTGTCGAGCGATCGGGATGCGTCGGCAACCTTGCACGTTCTTGAAGAGTACACCCCGATCAATCCAGAGTGGGACAAATTCCTATGAGCGCCGCAAAAAAGGTAATCAAGAGGCAGACGGCAAGACTTACGCCGAAGTCCGACACGACGCCCGTAACGGTAATGGTTGACGATTCGGCGCGCTTGCGCGAAATTCGGAAACTTGTACAGACTAACAACAGATCAACGCTCGATGAGAATCTGGTCATCTGCCAAATCTATATGGAATCGCGTTTCGATTCTACTGCAGCCCCAAGCGGCAGCACCGCAAGAGGACTAATGCAAATCACAAGAGGCGCTGTTCAACAGGTCTACAAATATCGCGCGCAGAAAGGCTTGGGCCATATGCCGAGCGACGCGCAGACACATCAATTGTTCGCCGAAGCTGCGGCGGTGCATGCCTCCTCTCAGCTTACCGATGATGCAACGAACATTGGGCTAGGAACCGAGTACATGCAATATTGGATAGACAAGGCACGTTCGGTCGATGGCGCTTACAAACTCTATCGCGGTCTATCTAACGGAATTTACTATCTAAAGATCAAGGCGTGTGCGGACGAGTTGAGCGCTGATCCTGATTCAATGCAACCATTGCGCGATATGGTGAAATGAAGACAAGCGTATTTATACCGGTCATGTGCATTGGCGTTTTCTCCGCTTCGCAGTCCGCTATTGGAATAGAACCGGTCGCGCGTTGCACACTTGGAAGCGACGGACGTCATACGCTTATGTTGCTTCGCGACCATCCCATAGAAGGCACGGCGGTTTACTATCTCAGCAAAGACGGAGCCTCGCCCGTGAGGCTCTATCCAGGGGATGAGGGTCAATCGCGGGGCGACGAAATACAAGCAGTTTGCGTAGGAGAGAGGGAGCGCGCATTCGTTTTATCTGGCGAATTCACTTCGAACTTCCTGCAGGGTGTCGCCGTTCGCTACAACGCCAGGGCGAAGCGATGGGAACGTATCGACTTCGCAGAGCGAACCCGCCCGGCAAGCGTCTATTTCGACGCTAAGGGGTTATCCGTCCTGTTGCCGAACACCAGTCGCAACGAGTCGCCCGAGCGATACATTATTTACCGATACGACGCTAGCACGGGAAATGCCGAACAGACCTATTCGGATCGTGTTCCAAAGCTACGCGCGACACGTATTCCAGAATACAAACTGAAAACTGGTCGAATAGCGCGCCCTGATGATGTGCGTCGTTGATTCGATCGAAAGGGCTTTCGAAATACGCGGGGTTTGTACCAGCGCATCGCGGCCGGAGAAATGCGGTTGTACGGGAAGTGCGTCCGCGTTGTTGCACGTTCCCGCGCCGACCGAAACGGGCGCGCTTACATCTGCGGCTCTTGAACAAGCTCGTGAATCGAGCCAGGCACGGCGCGCATTTGGCCAGGACGAGCCGAACTCCCTCGGTGTTTACCCTCACGCCCACCCACGCGCCGCGCATCCCCGTCCACCCGGCGCGCCTTTCCCCGCCCCAACGCTTCAAGAATCGCGCCGCCCCTGCCGTTAACGCAGGGGCGGCGCAATCGCTCGCCTGTCAGCGAGCGGTTTGCCGCGCACCACACTAAAGATCGAGCCGGCCGCGGGCGCTACCTGCACCACACGCACCGCGGCAACAAGAGGGGAAGAAGGTATGGTCTATTCCCAAGCGGCGGGAGCGTTCGGCGCAGCGGGATCACGGGGCGGTCAGTCGGAGGTGTCGAAGGAATCGGACGAGGCAACCAGCGGGGCCGCGAACGGAACAGATGCGGCGCTCGCACAGGAGCGCAGCGTATTGCGGCTGGTGTCGCGCAGCATGCCGCTGCCGGAACTGCTGGCGGAAGTCTGCTGCCGCGCGGGGCGGCTGCTGGGCGCGGGCGCGAACTGCGCGGTCCTGCAACTCGATGCCGACGGCCAGCGCCTGCGCATCGGCAGCGCGCCGTCCTTGCCGGCGCAGTATCACGCCGCGTTCGACGGCACGCCGGTCGGTTCCGGCACGAGCCCGTCCGGCACAGCGATCGCCGAGCGGCGCACGATATGCGTGGAGGACTACGAACTCGCGCACGAGTGGGGAGATTACCGCCGCATCGCGCTCGACAGCGGCCTGCGCGCGGTCTGGACCATGCCCCTCGACGACGGCAACGGCGGCGTGCTGGGCGCGCTCGCCGTGTACCAGAGCCGGCCCTGGCGGCCTGGCGCGGCCGAGGAGGCGCTGCTGTGCGACATCGCCCGCAGCGTCGCGGCCATGCTCAACCAGCAGACCATTGCCGAGCGTCTTGCGCTCAGCGAAGAGCACCATCGCCTCGTGGTGGACCACCTCAACGAAGGCATCGTAATGCAGGCCCGCGACGATACCGTGCTCGCCTGCAACCGCAGCGCGCGGCGCCTCCTGCGCCTGCCCGAGGACGCCATCGGCCAGAGCATCATGCAGGTGATTCCGCGCGTGCTCGACGAAAGCGGCAAGCCTCTGCCCACCTCGAAGCGCCCGAGCATGAAAGCCCTCGAAACGGGCGAGCCGGTGCTCGGCGAGACGGTCGGCCTCGAGCTTGCGGACGGCGAGATCGTCTGGGTGAGCGAGAACGTGCTGCCGATCTTCCGGCCCGGGGAAAGCGAACCGGTCTCCGTGGTGGTCTCGTTTACGGATATCGGACCCGTGCGCGAGGCGCAGCAGCAATTGCGCTATCTCGCCACGCGCGACGCGCTCACAGGCCTTTACAACCGCACCTTCCTCGCCGAGCGCATGCACGCGATGCTGGAGCGCGCCACGTGTTCGGCGAAGCCGGCGCTGCTCTTCGTCGATCTCGACGGGTTCAAGAAGGTCAACGACACGGGCGGCCACGAAGCCGGCGACTCGCTGCTGCTCGACGTGGGGCGGCGCCTCACCGGCTGCGTAAGCGAGGCGGACACGCTCGCGCGCGTGGGCGGCGACGAGTTCGTGATCGCGGTGTGCTGCTACAAAAGCGTGGACGAACTCGTCGCGCTCGCGCAGCGCGTGCTCGGCGCGCTTGCCGCGCCGTTCGCGGTGGCGGGCAACGAGTACTACCTGGGCGCCTCGATCGGCATCAGCCTCTATCCCGACGATGGCCGCAGCGCCGCCGCGCTCATGCGCAACGCCGACTCGGCCATGTACGCGGCCAAGCAGCGCGGCACCAACCAGTTCCAGTTCTTCACGACCGAGTTGCGCCAGCGCCTGCAGCGCCGCTTGCAGATCGAGCGGGGGCTGCGCCGCGCGCTCGCTTCGGGCGAACTGCGCCTCGTCTATCAGCCGATCGTGGATGGCGAAAGCGGCCGCATGATCGGCGCCGAGGCGCTGCTGCGCTGGGAGAGCGAGGAGCTCGGCCAGGTCTCGCCGGTGGAGTTCATCCCCGTGGCCGAGGACACCGACATGATCATCCCGATCGGCCAGTGGGTGCTCGAGCACGCGTGCCGCCAGGCCGCGCAGTGGCGGCGCCTCTTGGCGCCCGACTTCGTCATGGCGGTCAACTTCTCGCCGCGCCAGATCGCGGACGGGCTGGTCGAACAGGTGGAGGGGTGCCTCGCGCGCACGGGCCTCGCGCCCGACGCGCTCGAAGTGGAGATCACCGAAGGCATTCTGATGAGCGACAGCCAGAGCGTGCTGCCTCTCCTGCACGCGCTGAACGCGATTGGCGTGCGCATTTCAGTGGACGACTTCGGCACCGGCTACTCGTCGCTTTCGTATCTGAAGCGCTTTCCGCTGCACCACCTGAAAGTCGATCGCACGTTCGTGGCGGGCCTGCCCGACAACCGCGACTCCGTGGCGATCACCTCGGCCGTCGTGGCGATGGCGCATTCGCTCGGCATGCGCGTGACCGCCGAAGGCGTGGAAACGCCCGAGCAGGCGTCGTTTCTGCGCTCGCTGCACTGCGAGCGGCAGCAGGGCTACCTGTTCGGCAGGCCGGTGAGCGCGCAGGTCTGCGCGGCGCTGCTGCGCGAGCATGCCGCCGACCGCGTGCGCGAGGGCGTGTGAGCGCGTCCTGATCCGGCACGGTCGTGCGGGAGCGGCAGGCTCAAGATTTCCCGCGCCAGGCCGTAGACGTTGGCAGGGAGCGGATGCCGGACGCATCGCGCCACACGTAAAGGACACGAGAGAATCATGGATAGCGGCTTCGCAATCGACGAACGAACCCGCCTGACGAGCACGAACCAGTTCGAGCTGCTGCTTTTCCGTCTCGGCGCGGCGCCGGGCAGCGAGGTTGGCGAAGTCTTCGGCATCAACGTTTTCAAGGTACGGGAAATCCTGAGCATGCCGGCGATCACGCCGATCGCGGCGTCGTCTCCCTACGTGCTGGGCGCGGCGAACATCCGCGGCCAGGTAATGCCCGTGATCGACCTGCCGCGGCTCATGGGCTGCGAGCCGGCCACGGGCCTGAAAATCCTGCTCGTGACCGAATTCGCGCGCTCTACCCAGGGCTTCGCGCTCGAAAGCGTGGACGAGATCGTGCGGCTCGAATGGAGCCAGGTGCTGACCGCCGACGTCACGATGGGCAACCGCGTGACGAGTATCGCGCGGCTCGAGAACGACCCCGAGAGCAAGAAGCTCGTGCAGGTGGTGGACGTGGAGCAGGTGCTGCGCGACGTGTTCCCGGCGCAGCACGGCGCGGTCGTGCCGGAAGACGTGGGCGAGCCCGCGATGATTCCGCCGGGCGCAAAGGTGCTGGCTGCCGACGACTCGGGTTTCGCGCGCGAGCTGATCGGCCAGAGCCTCAAGGCGCTCGGCGTGGAATATACGATGGCGAAGACGGGCCTCGAAGCGTGGAAACAGCTCGACGCGATTGCGACGAGCGCGGAACGCGACGGCGTGCGCGCGAAGGATCGCATCGCGCTCGTGCTGACCGACCTCGAAATGCCGGAAATGGATGGCTTCACGCTGACGCGCAAGATCAAGGCGGACCCGCGCACCGTGGATATTCCCGTGGTGATTCATTCATCGCTCACGGGCACCGCGAATGAAGCGCACGTGAAGAACGCAGGCGCGAGCGGCTATGTGGCGAAATTCGCCGCTGGCGACCTCGCGGGTGCGATTCGCAGCGCGCTCGCCGGCAAGCCGATTTACGCCTGATTTCATCAGCTTATGTTCGCGCCGGTGCGCAATGTGCCGGCGCGTCTTCCAGCCCGATTCCTCATACCTGTGGCTGCCAGGCATGCCCTATGCGCGCTATCGAGCGCCATATTGTCGGCATAAATATCACGTTGTGACATGTTGCCTATAATGACCTGGCGGCTGCACTTATTTTGCGCGCTTGTGGTCATGTCGATGGCCGACTGTCTGCGCGAGGAGGAGGGATCGTGGGTGGCAATCTTTCCAACCCGGCACCGCCAGGCCTTGCCGGATTTGCATTCACCACGTGGATGCTAGGCATGATCAACGCGGGCTGGTACAGCGCCGATTCGATGGGCCTCGTGCTCGCGCTTGCGTTCTACGCCTCCGCGGCCATGGTGATCAACGAGAGTTTTGGGCGTATCGTGCTGCCCACGCATCCTTACGTCGCGCCGCAGCCGCGTGCGGCTTGAGCGTTCCCGACGCCGCCGCGCCGTTGAGGCGCGGCGGCGCCTCATCCCGAGGAGTGAATCATGGATGAGCATCGGGTCTTTCCGCCGCCCGCGGAATGGACCGCAAAAGCATGGGTCGATCAGGCCGGATACGAAGCGATGTACCGCCGCTCGACCGAGGACCCCGAAGCATTCTGGGGCGAGCAGGGCAAACGGCTCGACTGGATCAAGCCCTATACCCAGGTGAAAGACGTGTCGTTCGCGAGCCGCGATCTGCACATCCGCTGGTTCTACGACGGCACGCTGAACGCCAGCAGCAATTGCCTCGACCGGCATCTGGCGACGCGCGGCGATCGTCCCGCCATCATCTGGGAAGGCGACGATCCCAAGGTGAGTCGCACGCTCACGTATCGCGAGCTGCATGCACAGGTCTGCAAATTCGCCAACGCGTTGAAGTCGCTGGGCGTAAAGCGCGGCGAGCGCGTGACCATCTACATGCCGATGATTCCCGAGGCCGCCGTGGCCATGCTCGCCTGCGCGCGCATCGGTGCGATCCATTCGGTCGTGTTCGGCGGCTTCTCGCCCGAGGCGCTCGCCAACCGCATTCAGGACTGCGCCTCGACCATCCTCATCACCGCGGACGAAGGCGTGCGCGGCGGCCGCACGATCGCGATGAAGGCCAGCGCCGACGACGCCATGGCGAAATGTCCCGACGTGACGACGTGCGTGGTGGTGCGGCGCACCGGCGGCAAGGTCGACTGGCGCGAAGGGCGCGACCACTGGTATCACGATCTGATCGATCGGAGTCCTGCGGATTGTCCACCGGAAGCAATGAACGCGGAGGATGCGCTCTACATCCTCTATACCTCCGGATCGACGGGCAAGCCCAAGGGCGTCGTGCATACCACGGGCGGCTATCTGACTTACGTGTCGCTCACGCATCAGTACGTGTTCGACTATCACGACGGCGACATCTACTGGTGCACGGCGGACGTCGGCTGGGTGACGGGGCACAGCTATATCGTGTACGGGCCGCTCGCCAACGGCGCGACCACGCTCATGTTCGAAGGCGTGCCGAACTATCCGGACAGCTCGCGCTTCTGGCAGGTCTGCGACAAGCACAACGTGCAGATCATCTACACGGCGCCTACCGCGATCCGCGCGCTCGTGCGCGATGGGGAAGGACCGGTCAAGCGCACGTCACGCAAGTCGCTGCGACTGCTCGGCACGGTGGGCGAGCCGATCAACCCGGCGGCGTGGCTCTGGTATTACGAGGTGGTGGGCGACAAGCGCTGCCCGGTGGTCGACACATGGTGGCAAACCGAAACGGGCGGCATCATGCTCACGCCGCTGCCCGGCGCGACCACGCTCAAACCCGGTTCGGCCACGCGGCCGTTCTTCGGCATCCGTCCGGCCATCGTCGATGAAAAGGGCGCCGTGCTCGAAGGCGCGGCGGCGGGCAGCCTTTGCATGCTCGACTCGTGGCCGGGGCAGATGCGCTACGTCTATGGCGACGCGGACCGCATGCGCCAGGTCTACTTCAGCCAGTTCGAAGGCAAGTACTACACGGGCGACGGCTGCTATCGCGACGCCGACGGCGACTACTGGATCACGGGCCGCATCGACGACGTGGTGAACGTCTCCGGCCACCGGCTCGGCACGGCCGAGGTGGAGAGCGCGCTGGTCTCGCATGCCGACGTGGCCGAGGCGGCCGTGGTGGGCTTCCCGCATTCGCTCAAGGGGCAGGGCATCTATGCCTATGTGACGCTCAAGGCGGGCGTGGAGCCCAACGAAACGCTGCGTGCCGATCTGGTCGCGCTGGTGCGCAAGGAGATCGGGCCGATTGCCAGCCCGGACTGCATCCAGTGGGCGCCGGTGCTGCCGAAGACGCGCTCGGGCAAGATCATGCGCCGCATTCTGCGCAAGATCGCCGATGGCGATTACGACAATCTCGGGGACGTTTCAACGCTTGCCGACCCGCGGGTCGTGAAGGAGTTGATCGAGCATCGCGTTGCGCATTGAAGTCACTGGCGCGTGAACAGGCGCCCCAGTTGCGGCTCGCTATCCTGCACCCCCGCGAGCCGCAGCGCGTGCCACGCCATCGCATAGTTGCTCGACAGCACGGGCTTGCCGGTCTGCGCTTCGATCTGCGGCACGAGCGCGGCCACGCGCAGGCTCGTGCACGACACGAACACCGCATCGGCATCGTCGTGGCGCGCCAGCGTTTCTATCGCACTGCGAATCGAACTCGCATCGATGCGCGCCACCTCGTTGTCGTCCGCGTGCTCGAACGAAGCCATGCGTGTGACGGCCACGCCGCGCGCCTCGATGTAGTCGCGCATGAAGTCGTTGATGGTGCGCACGTAGGGCGTCAGCAGCGCCACGCGGCGTACCTCGAGCGCCATTAGTGCGGCGAGCGCGGCCGTGATCGGCGTGGTGCAGGCAATCTCGGGCCGCGCCTCGCGGATGCGCGCCGCGACCTTGTCTTCGCCTATCACCATCGAAGCCGACGTGCAGCCGAACGCCACCACGTCGAGGCGCTCGCCGGGCAGCATGAGGCTCACGGCGGGGGCGATGCGCGCCTCGATTTCCGCGAGGCGAGGCGGCGTGATGTCCGGTGAATTCTCGAGCCGGCTCTCGTAGAACGCCACGCCCGGCTGTCGCAACAGATCGCGCCATTCGTATTCGATCGTGTGATCGGTGGCCAGCACGACGAGGCCGATCGCGGCGCGGCGGGCAATGCCGCCGTCGAGCGAGAAGTCGAGTTTCGTGTAGGCATCCTCGTGATCTTGCGGCGGTGCGGTATTGGTCATCTCAGCGTCAATCCCGTCATGTCGAGTTCGGGCTCGCGCCCGGCCATGATGTCGGCGAGCAGTTTTGCGGTGCCGCACGACATGGTCCAGCCCATGTGTCCGTGACCCGTGTTCAGAAAGAGGTTGCGATGGCGCGTGCGGCCGATCAGCGGCGTGCCTTCGGGCGTCATCGGCCGCAGCCCGGCCCAGTACGCCGGCTGCGTGTAATCGGCGCCCTGGGGAAAGAGTTCGCGCGCCGCCTGCATCATGGAAGTGAAATCGGCGGGCGTGTGGCGCGTGTCGTAGCCCGCGAAATCCGCAGTCGCCGTGAAGCGCAGGCGCGCGCCAAAACGCGCCCATGCCACGAGGTGATTCTCGTCCACGCCACCCATCTCGGGCGGTCGATGCCCGGGCCCGCAGGGGAACGTGGCCGAATAGCCCTTCACAGGATAGACCGCGATGCGGTAGCCGAGCGGCCGCGCGAGGATCGGCGACCAGGAGCCGAGCGCGAGCACGTAGTCGTCGCCCTGAATTACGCCGGCGCTCGTGCGCACGCCGGCAATGCGGTCGCCAGCGGCTTCGATGGCCTCGATCGGGGCGTCGAACACGAAGCGCACGCCCATACGTTCGCAAACCTCCTTGAGCCCGCGCGTGAAGCGGTGCGCGTCGCCGCTTGCGTCGCTGGGGCAGTAGATCGCGCCCGCAATGCGTTCGCGCGCGTGGGCGAGCGCGGGCTCGCGTACCGCGACCGCGGCGGCGTCGAGCGTTTCGAGCGGCAGTCCGTTTTCCACGAGGATCGACATGTGGGCGCGGCCGCGCTCGAACGAGGCGGCGTCGCGATAGAGATAGAGCAGGCCGCGGCTGATGAGGTCGTACTCGAGCTGCTCGCGCGCCGTGACCTCCTGCAGTTGATGCTGCGAATAACGGCACAGCCGCACCTTGCGCGAGGTGTTTTCGCGCGAGCGCGCCTCGGTGCAGTTGAGCAGGAATTGCGCGCACCAGGCCCACATATGCGGATCGGCCTTCAGGCGCAGGCGCAACGCCTGGCCCTCGACGAACAGCGATTTGAGCAGGATTTTCGGCGCGCGGGGCGAGGCCCACGTGTACGAGTGGCCCGGGGCGACGAGCCCCGCGTTGGCGAAACTGGTTTCGAGCGCAACGCCTGCGCGTCGCTCGATCACGGTGACGTCGCGGCCGTCGCGCGCGAGGTAATACGCGCTCGTGACGCCCGCGATGCCGCCGCCCAGTACGATGGTCTTCATTCGCGCCCCTCCGTGCGTGTATACAAAGTACCTTCACGCTGCCGCGAGCGCACGCAATTTGTATACGCGCATACCCTATGGCAGCTAAACGGTTGCATGCATCTATCATGGATAAGTCGTTATGCGCCGGTACCCATGCAAGCCGCGCGCCATGAGCGCGCGAGACCTGCAGGGCATCGCACCGGACGAATTATTTCGTTTCGCTAACTGACCGCGCGGGCTCGCCTGCGTTGCGGCATCGCCCGGTCGGGTCCACGCTCAGGAGCCGCTCATATGAATCCTCAGAACAATGGCGCGCTGCACGCAACTCTCGCGCTCACGCTCTTTTCGCTCGCCGCGCTGGCGCCTGGACTCGCCCAGGCGCAGACCATCAAGATCGGCGTGCCGGTGCCGCTTTCGGGCAGCAGCGCCGCAGCAGGCACGGATATCCTGAACGGCGCGAAGCTCGCGGCCGCGAAGATCAACGCGGCGGGTGGCGTGCTCGGCAAGCAGATCGAACTCGTACCCGAAGACGACGCGTGCGACGCACAAACGGCGGTTCAGGCCGCGCAGAAACTCGTGGACGCGGGCGTGGTTGCCGTGGCGGGCGGCTACTGCTCGAGCGCGGCACTGCCCGAGTTGACCGCCTTCCACCGCGCCGGCATTCCCTACGTGCTCGATGCCTCGACCAATCCGAAGCTCACGGAAATGGGCTACGACAACGTGTTCCGCACGATTGGCCGTGACGACGAGCAAGGGCCGTTCGCGGCCAGCTTCATGAAGAATTCGCTGCACGTGAAGCGCGCGGCGGTGATCGACGACAACACGACCTATGCCAAGGGTCTCGCGCAGAACACCGTGGAGTCGCTCAAGAAGATGGGCGTGGACGTCGTCTACGCCGACTCGATCACGCCGGGCCAGATGGACTATTCGCCGACGCTCACCAAGGTTTCCTCGCTCAAGCCGGACGTGATCTACTACACGGGTTATTTCTCCGAAGCGGGTCTGCTCGTGAAGGAAGCGCGCCAGGTGGGCCTCAAGATGACCTTCATGGGCGGCGACGGCACCAATGACCCCACGCTCATGAAGACGGCAGGGCCGGCCGCCGACGGCATGATCATCACGACGGCACCGCTCGCGCAGTTCCTGCCAGGCGCGCACGACTACCTCGATCAGTACACCAAGACCTATGGACAGGGGCCGGGGCCTTACTCGGTGTACGAGTACGACGCCGTGGGCGTGACCGCCAAGGCCATCGCCGACGGCAAGTCGGCCAAGCCCGCCGACATCAGCGCCGCGCTGCACAAGATCACCAACTACCAGGGCGCCACGGGGACGATCGGCTTCAATCCGAAGGGCGACCGCAGCCGCGCCGTGTACATCACGGTCGTCGTGCATAACGATCAGTTCGAGCCTTACCAGCGCCAGGATGCCAACGGCAAGTGGGTGGCAATGAAGTAAGCGCCCCGGGCCGCTCATGAGCACCTTTTTCCAGTTCGTCATCGAGGGGCTGACGATCGGCTCGTTCTACGCGCTCGTCGCCCTCGGCTACACGATGGTCTACGGCATCATCCGGCTCATCAACTTCGCACACGGGGATCTCTTCATGGTGGGCGCGTTCGTGGGCTGGACCGCGCTCGCAGTGCTCGCGGCCGCTCGCCTGCCGCTCGCCCTCGCGCTGTTCGTGGCCTTCGCGGCGGCCATGCTCGCGACCGGCGTGCTCGGCGTGGCGATCGCGCGCGTGGCCTATCAGCCGTTGCTGCGCGCGCCGCGCCTGTCCATTCTAATTACGGCGCTGGCCGTTTCGCTGCTGCTGGAGAACGGCGTGCTGATCGCCTATGGCGCGGGCTTTCGCACCTACCCGCACCTGCTCACGCATACCGGCTTCGACGTTGCGCAAGTGCACATCACGTTTGCGCAGATCGGCATTATCGCGGCCAGCTTCGCGCTGATGATCGCGCTGTATTTGTTCGTACACCATACGTTCGTCGGCACGGCGATGCGCGCACTCGCCATCGACCAGGATGCGGCGCGGCTCATGGGCATCGACGTCGAGCGGCTCATCCAGCTCACGTTTTTCATCGGCTCGGCGCTCGCCGCGGTCGCCGGCGTGATGGAAGGGCTCTTCTACACGCAGATCAACTTCTTCATGGGCTTCGTGCTCGGGCTGCGCGCGTTCACGGCGGCCGTGCTCGGCGGCATCGGCAATATTCCGGGGGCGATGGTCGGCGGCTTCCTGATCGGTTTGCTGGAGGCGTTCGGCGCAGGGTATGTGTCCTCCCAATGGACCGACGTGTTCGTGTTCGGTGTGCTGATCGCCGTGCTCGTGGTGAAGCCCACCGGGCTGTTCGGCGAACGCGTGGTCGAGAGGATGTGAGCCATGCGCGCGCGGGCCACGGACACCTCATGGGTCGTTTCCGGCGTGCTGATCGCGCTGGCGATCGCGCTGCCCAAGTTCGCGAGCGGCTATATCGTCGACGTCGGGCTCACCATCCTCACCTACGCGATTCTGGGCCTCGGCTTGAACATCGTCGTGGGCTATGCCGGGTTGCTCGATCTCGGCTACGCGGCGTTTTTCGCCATCGGCGCCTATACGACGGCGCTGCTCGAAACGCTGCTGCACTTCTCTTTCTGGGCGACGCTGCCGTTCAGCCTGGTGTTCGCGGGCGCTTCCGGTGTCGTGATCGGCTATCCCACCTTGCGTCTGCGCAGCGACTATCTCGCCATCGTCACGCTCGGCTTCGGCGAGATCACGCGCATCGTCGCCACCAATCTCGACATTACCGGTGGGCCGAACGGCATTTACGGCATCGAGCCGCCGAACCTGTTCGGCTTCGAGTTCAGTTCGCCGCGCTCGGTGTACGTGCTGGGCATGGCGTTTTTCATCGTCGTGCTGGTGTTCGCCGTGCGGCTCGGCCGCTCGCGCCTCGGGCGCGCGTGGACCAGCATCCGCGAGGACGAAGCCGCCGCCGAGGCGGTGGGCGTCGCGACCTTGCGCGTGAAGATGCTCGCGTATGTGATCGGCGCGCTGATCGGCGGTCTCGCGGGCAGTCTGTTCGCCGCGCGCTTCGGCACGATCGATCCCACGGCGTTCACCTATCTGCAATCGGTGACGATCCTCATCGTCGTCGTGATGGGCGGACGCGGCAGCATTCCTGGCGTGATACTCGGCGCGCTGATCGTCGCGGGGCTGCCGGAAATGCTGCGCTTCCTGAACCTGTGGCGTATTTTTGGCTTTGCCGTGGCGCTCGTCGTGCTCATGTTGTTGCGCCCGCAAGGACTGTGGCCCGCGCGCGTGAGACGGGCCGCGCCGCGGCCCGAGGAAGAGACGGTGGCGCACGAAGCGGAGGCGGCGGAAGCGGCGGGCAAGGAAACCGAGGCGGCCGTCTCGATCGCCGATAGTGGCGGCCTCGAAGCCGCCGCCGCGCGCGAAACCCTGCTCGAGGTGCATGACCTCGAACGCCGCTTCGGCGGTGTGCGCGCGATCGGCGGCATCACCTTCCAGGTGCGCAGCGGCGAAATTCTCGCGTTGATCGGCCCGAACGGCGCGGGCAAGACCACGGTGTTCAACTGCCTGACGGGCGTGATTCGCCCGAGCGGCGGCCGCCTCGTCTGGCGCGGCGAGCCGCTTGGCGGCGGTGCGCCCCATCGCAACGTGCATCGCGGCATCGCGCGCACGTTTCAGGGCATCCGCCTGTTCAACCATATGAGCGCGTTCGAGAACGTGCTGATCGGCATGGATCATCGCCTGCACACGGCGCTCGTGGCGGAACTGGTGGGCACGCGCGCCGCGCGCGCCGAGGCCGCCGAGCACGGCGCGCTCGGGCAGCGCTGGCTCGATCTCGTGGGGCTCGGCGCGCGCGCGAGCGAATATGCCTCGGACTTGCCGTATGGCGATCAGCGCAGGCTGGAAATCGCCCGCGCGCTGGCGAGCCAGCCACGCCTGTTGCTGCTCGACGAACCCGCCGCCGGCATGAACCCGACCGAAAAGCACGCGTTGATGGCGCAGATCCGCGGCATCCGCGATCTGGGCGTGACGGTGCTGCTGATCGAGCACGACATGGCGCTCGTGATGGGCGTATCCGACCGCATCATCGTGATGGATCATGGCGAGATCATTGCTCAGGGCACGCCCGCGCAGATCCAGAACGACCCCGTGGTGATCGACGCCTACCTGGGCACGGCCGAGGAAGACGACGGGCCCGACGCCACGGACGGGGAGAAGTCGCTATGGGGGTAGACACGGCCGGCAAGCTCCTCGACGTTCGCGACCTGCGCGTGAACTACGGCAACATCGAAGCGCTGCACGGCGTTTCGCTCGACGTCGGGCCGGGCGAGATCGTCGCGCTGCTCGGGGCCAATGGCGCGGGCAAGACCACGACGCTGCGCACCATCTCCGGGCTGCTGCGTCCGCGCGGCGGCAGCATCGCGTTCGAGGGGCAGGCGCTCGTCGGTCTGCCGTCGCATCGCATCGTGGCGCTCGGGATCGGGCACGTGCCGGAGGGGCGCCGTATTTTCGGCGGGTTGACGGTCGAGGAGAACCTGCGCCTGGGCGGCTACCTGTTGCGGCGCGACGCCAGCGTGCTCGACCAGGGTATTGCTCAGGCTTACGAAACGTTTGGCCGGCTGCGCGAACGCAAGGACCAGCTCGCCGGCACGCTGAGCGGCGGCGAGCAGCAGATGCTCGCGATTGCGCGCGCGCTCATGCTCAAGCCCAAACTCGTGCTGCTCGACGAGCCTTCCATGGGGCTCGCGCCCAAGCTCGTGCGCGCGATCTTCGAAGTGATTGCACGCATCAGCCACGCGGGCACGGCGGTGCTGCTAGTGGAGCAGAACGCGCGTCAGGCGCTGCGCATCGCGAACCGCGCCTTTGTGCTGGAAGGCGGCCGCGTGGCGCTCGCGGGTTCGGCCCATGAACTGGCCGACGACAACCGGGTGCGCGCCACCTATCTCGGCGGCAGTGCAGCGGCGCAGGAGGGAGGCGCCGTCTAGGCAGCGGAATCGGTTCTCTGGAATATTCATTCAGCTTATACAGAATCATTATCGTTCGTATTAGCAATTAATCGACATCCGATGCAAAATACGAGGCATGGCGTGGCGCGACGCGCAGGGTATAAATTGCGCAAAACAGCTATTTTTCTGAAAAATCAGCGAAGGAATTTCCTATTCGTGGATCAGATCTGGCGGCAACGACCTGAAATCCCGCACCGCAAGCTCGAACGGCCAGTCATGGCGGCACGCTACGAATACGACGCTGCCCATCGGGGATCGTGGCTTTCGCACGACCAGGGGCGGTTCGTCTTTACGGAGAGCGGGGTGCTGCGGGTGACGACGCCCATCGGCATGTGGACGCTCGGGCCACAGCGCGGAATGTGGATCGCGCCGCGCGTGCGCCACGAAATGATCGCGACGAGCGCGGTGAGCCTGCATAGCGTGTCGTTCGAGCCGGAGGCGTCGCCGTGGCCGGAATCCGCATGCCATGCGGTGCGGGTTTCGCCGCTGTTGCGCGAACTGGTGGCGGCGCTGGTCGAAGACCGCGAGCGCGGCCCCGGGTGCCGCTACGCGCTCATTACGCCGCTGTTGCTCAGCGAAATGCGCGATGCGCGCGCGGCCTCGGGCGGCGGGTTGCCGCTGCCGCTCGACCGGCGTTTGCGGCAGATCTGCGATTTCCTGCTGGCGGCGCCGGCCAACGGCGACTCGCTCGCGACCTGGGGCGAGCGCGTGGGGGCGAGCGAGCGCACGCTCGCGAGGCGCTTCAAGGACGAGACCGGCTTGACGTTCGGCCACTGGCGCCAGCAACTGCGCATCGTCGAGGCCGTGTCGAGGCTCGCCCAGGGCGTGCGCGTGGCGGAGATCGCAGCCGAACTCGGCTATGCGAATTCGAGCGCGTTCATCTCGATGTTCCGCAAGACGATGGGCGAGCCGCCCCAGCGGTATCTGAAAAGCGAGCCGCGTTGAAGGCGTGTGCCGCTGTCGCGGCGCGCGTCACATCTGCTTGAAGAGGTGCGCGTACTGGCGGCTCACGTCGAGGGCGCCCGCGTGGCCGCGCAGCCTCAACGTCATCTTCCCGATCGCGCTGACCGAGGCGCATTCCACCTGGTCCACGTTGACCACCGTGCCGCGATGAACCTGCCAGAAGCGCGCCGGGTCCAGTTGCGCGCATAACTCCCGCAGGCTCGTGCGGATCAGCAGTTCGCCGCTGCGGGTCGTGACCACGACATATTTGTCGGCGGCTTCGAAGTACAACACATCTTCTACCGGCACCATGCGGATGTCGTTGCCGCTGGAGGCGCGCAGATAACGCAGCGGCGTCCCGCGCGGGGCGCCATCGGCATTGCCCGCTCGCGCACCGGCGCGTGCTTCGCGAACGTCCTGGGTGATCGTTTCCAGCTGGCGCAGCACGCGTTGCAGATCGGCCTGCATCTGCGGCGCCTCGGCGTCGTTCGCCGGCGAGCGCGCGAGCCGGGCGCGCAGGCGCTCCACCGTGCGCGCGAGCCGCGCTGTCTCCACGGGCTTGAGCAGATAGTCGATGGCCGCGGCCTCGAAGGCTTCGAGCGCATAGGCGTCGTAGGCGGTCACGAACACGATTTGGGGCGGCGCGGCGAGATTCGCGCAGGCGCGAGCGACATCGAGGCCGGTCGCGCCGGGCATGGCGATGTCGAGAAACGCGACGTCGGGCGCGAGCGCGCCGATGCGCTCGATGGCTTGCTGGCCGTTGCTGGCCGTCGCCACGATGCGCAGTTCCGGCCACACGGCGGCGAGTTCGCGCTCCAGGGCGGCGGCGATCAGCGGCTCGTCCTCCGCGATCAGCGCGGTCGGGGTGTCGGGCGAGCGGTGCGGGGCGTCGCCGTGTTGCGCCGTATCGGCGGGCGCGTGGCGTTTCATGATCCGGACTCCTGCACGCGCACGCCAACGGTATCGCGCAGCGGCAGCCGGACCCGTGCAACGAGGCCATGCGGAACGTTCTCGATCAGCGTGAGCGACGCCTGCTCGCCGTAGAGCGCCGCAAGCCGCTCGCGCACGTTCACGAGCCCGACGCCGGCGCCCTGGGTGCCCGGCGACGCGCCGAAGCCCGGGCCCGTATCGGTCACGCTCAGCTCGACATGCTCACCGGCGCGCCGTGCGGCGACGTCGATTCTGCCGCCCTCGAGCGCACCCTGGATGCCATGCTTGAGCGCGTTCTCCACGAGCGGCTGCAGCAGCATGGGCGGCACCGGGAGGTCGGCGCAATCGCGCGGCAGGTCGAGCGCGTAGGCGAGGCGCGGGCCGATGCGCATGGCGTGCACGGCGAGCATCGAGTCGAGCACCTTGAACTGCACCGCGAGCGTTTCGCTTTGCGCGCGCGAGGCCTCCAGCGTCGCGCGCAGGAAGCGGTTGAGGCTCGCGAGCAGCTCGCGCGCACGCGGCGGGTCGGACGCGATCAGGCTGTCGAGCGTCGCCAGCGTGTTGAAGAGGAAGTGCGGCTCGATCTGCGCCTGCAGCGCCTGCAGGCGCGCACTGAGCGCCGTGCGTTCGGCCGCTTCCTTCTGCCATGCCGTGCGCGCGACCTGTTCGCTCAACTCGGCAATGCGCGTGCGCGACCAGCCGTACCAGGTGACGAGCAGCGTGGCGGTCAGCGCGATCCAGCCGGTGAGCGCGAGATCCTTCGTCGCGAACGCGTTGTGCAAGCCGATGCCGAGCACCACGCTCGCGATGCCGCGCCCGAGCGACGCGCCGAGCACGATGGCGAGCACCATCGCGAGGGCGAGCCGCGGGCCCGTGAGCGCATTGTGGCGTTGCAGGAAAAAGCGGCCGACGTCGAGCAGCAGCATGATCGAAAGGCCGATCGCCTGGCTGAAGACGAGGTTGTCGATGAATCGCTCGTGCACGCCCGCGGCGGTGAGCGCGACCGCAATCAGCGCGTTGCCGATCACGACGATCACGGCCTCACGCGCGAATCCGGCGATCAGGACATTGGCCGCCGGCGCGGGGAGGCGGGCGGCGGCATTCGGAAACTCGACGTGCGTGCCAGGAATCATGCGATCCAGCTCGTGACGATGAGGTTGAGCAGCCGGTGCGGCGTCGCAACGGCGGCGAGGCCGGCCGCGATGAGACTGAAGTACGAACCGCGCATGGCGAGGCGATGGCCGCGGACGTTGCCGTGGCGGATCGCCCAGATGGCGCGCCCGACGCTCGCGAACGTCAGCAGCGACAGGCCGTGCACCCAGGACAGATGCCCCGGATGCAGCTCGCGGATGTCGAACGAGCTGAGCGCGGCGGCGAACATCGTCAGCGCCCAGAGGCGGCCGAGCCACTTGTGCCGCGCGCTGCCCTTTTCGGCCAGCATGACGGCGGTTCCGAGTATGACAGAAAGCGTTGCAGCGACGACGTGCGCGGCAATGATGGCAGACATGCTGGCTCTCCTTGGCGAGTCGAGCGGGGGCGATGTCTGCAGTGTGGTGAGTGGGGGCGGGGCGGGCGAGGGGGATGCGACGAAGCGCAGGGAAACGGGCGCGAACGGGAATTCGGTGGCGCGAACGGTCGGCAGGCGGAGCGCACGGCGTCACTCAACCCGGTGGCGCGCTTTCGATTTCCCGCAAAATCTCGTCGTACGGCGCCGGCTTGACCAGATGCCGGTCGAAGCCCGCATCGCTCGCCGCCTGGCGGTCGCGCTCCTGGCCGTAGCCCGTGAGCGCGATCAATTGCACGTGGGCGGTGGCCGGCTCGGCGCGCAGCGCCTTCGCCAGCGCGTGCCCATCCATGCCGGGCAAGCCGATGTCGAGAATCGCCACGTGGGGCAGGAAGCTCTGCGCGAGCGCGAGCGCGCTCGGACCGTCGTGCGCGACGCGCACCTCATGGCCTTCGAGTTCCAGCAGCATGAGCAGCGAGGAAGCGGAATCGATGTTGTCGTCGGCGATCAGCACGCGGCGGCGCGCCGGCGCAGACTGGTGCCCCGCGCCTTGCGATTTGCCGGGCGGCGCTTCGCATTGCGGCACCCGCGCGAGCGGCAGACGCACGACGAATTCCGAGCCGTGACCTAGCCCGTCCGAATGCGCGCTCACCGAGCCGCCATGCAGTTCCGCGAGTTCGCGCACGAGGGCGAGGCCGATGCCGAGGCCGCCGTCCGCACGCTTCACGGCTTCGCGCGACTGCATGAAGAGCTCGAACACATAGGGCAGCTCGTCGGGGGCGATGCCGATGCCGTTGTCGCGCACGCGAATCAGGATCTCGTAGACATCCGCTTCGAGCCGCAGCGCGATCTGGCCGCCTTCGGCCGTGTACTTGGCGGCGTTGGAAAGCAGGTTGCTGATGATCTGCGCCACGCGTATCGCGTCGCCGGTCACGTGGCACGGCTCGCAGTCGATCTCGACCGAGAGCGTTTGCGATTTCGCGTCGAGGAAGGGCCGGCTCGTTTCCACGGCGATCTGGACGATCTCGCGCAGGTCGAGCGTGCTCATCTGCAGCGCGATCTTGCCGTGCGAGATGCGCGAGACGTCGAGCAGGTCGTCGACGAGGCGGCCGAGATGCTCGACCTGGCGGCTCGCGATCTGCCGCGCGTCGGCGCGCATGGTGTCGTTCGCGCCGTGGCGCGGGTCGAGCAGTTCGATGGCGTTGCGAATCGGCGCGAGCGGATTGCGCAGTTCGTGCGCGAGCGTCGCGAGGAAGCGGTCCTTGCGGCGGTCGGCGTCGCGCAGCGCCTTTTCGGCAGCGTAGAGGCGCAGGAGCGCGCGCACGTTCGCCACCAGCTCGGCGGGCTCGACGGGCTCGGTGAGATAGCTGTCGGCGCCACCGTCGAGCGCGAGAATCTTGTCGCGCGTCTGCACCGCGGCGGCGGAGGTCTGCAGCACGAGCGTGGAGTTCGTCTCCGGGTCCGCCTTGATGAGGCGGCACACCTCGATGCCGCTGATGTCGGGCAGCTTCACGTCGAGCAGGACGATCGCAGGCTGCTGTCCGCGCACGGCTTCGAGCGCGGCCTGGCCCGTCGCGGCTTCGATCACGGCGTAGCCGGCGTGGCGCAGCACGCGCGACTTCACGTAGCGCGCGCCTTCGTTGTCGTCGACGTTGAGGATGAGTGTGGCTTGCGCGTTCATGGCGCCGCGTCCCCGGAGATCTCGGGTTCGTTCTCGACGGACATGGCGAGGCGCACCGGCAGGTTCAGGCGGAACGTCGAGCCCACGCCGGGCTCGCTTTCCACGCCCACTTCTCCGCCCAGCAGCGCCGCCAGCTTGCGGCACAGCGGCAGGCCAAGACCCGTGCCCTTCGCGCGCTGCTGCAGGCGGTTCTGCACCTGGCCGAACTCCTCGAAAATGATCTGGTGGTGCTCGGGAGCAATTCCGATGCCCGTGTCCGCGACGAAGAAGGTGATGCGCGCTTCGTCGCCGTCGCCGGGCACGCACTGGGCGCCCACGCGAATCTGCCCGCGCTCGGTGTACTTCAGCGCGTTCGAAACGAAATTACGCAGGATCTGCGTGAGTTTGGGTTCGTCGGTGTAAAGCTGCGGCAGGCCTGCCGTGGAGCCGAATTCGAGCGTGACCTCCGGCGTGTCGAGCAGCGGCACGAGCATCGTGCGCAGCGCGGCGAAGAGGTCGGCGGGCTCGAACCACGCGGGCACGACTTCGGTCTTGCCGGCTTCGATCTTCGCGAGGTCGAGCAGGTCGTTCACGGTCTCGCCGAGGCTTTCCGCAGACGAAAGAATCAGCTTGACCTGGCGCTCCTGCTCCACGCTCAGGTCGCCGTCGAGCCGGTTGAGCAGCAGGTTGGCGAGCGCGCGGATCGAACTGAGCGGCGTGCGCAGCTCGTGGCTCATGTTCGAGAGAAAGCGCGTCTTCATCAAGTCGGCGCGGCGCAGTTCCTCCGCGCGCTCGTCGAGTTCGGCGTAGAGCGCCACCACGCCGCGGTTGGTCGCCTCCAGTTCCTGCGTGAGGCGCGAGAGTTCATCCTGACGTTCGCGCAGTTCGTCGAGCGCGGTGACGAGTTCGCGGTTCTGCTGCTGCAGTTCTTCGAGCGAGTCGCCGTGCGCGCCTTCCTGCGGACTGCGCGCGGCCAGTTCGCGCGCGATGCGCTCGAGTTCCGCGCCGCTCGCCTCGCTGCGCTCGTGCGGCAAGTCGCGCGCCATGGTGACGGTCGTGCCGACAGCCGACGAGCGAATCTCGAAGCGGTCCATGAGACGGCGGCTGCCCGTGATGCCGAGGCCCATGCCGCCGGGCGAGCGCCAGGTGCCGTCGAGCCCGGCTTCGAGCTCGCGCACGCCGGGGCCCCGGTCGCTTACCTGCACGGCGAGCGCTTCCCGTGGCCGCTCGCCTTCCAGCGCGAAGGCGACTTCGCCGCCGCCTGCATATTCGCACGCGTTGCGTGCGATTTCGGAGACGGCGCTCGCGATGCGCGTCTGGTCGAGCGGCGAGAAGCCGAGGCCGGCGGCCAGCTCGCGCGCGCGGCGGCGCGCGGCAACGACGTCCTGGGCGGTTTCCAGCCGGATGCGCAGCAGGGGCTTATTCATGGTTCAACTGTACTCCGGGGCGTGCGCGCACGACGACGACGGTGGCGTCGTCGCGCCGGCGCGCGAAGTCTCGGTAGAGGACGGCCGCGATCACGACGGCGGGCTGGTTGGCGAGTCCGGGCCAGGCCGCGAGGTCCCAGCGGGTGCCGATGCCGTCCGAATGCAGGACGAGCAGGGCGTTCTCGCTCCACGTCAGTTCGAACTCCTGGATGCCGCGCATCGTGTGGCCCACGATGCCGTTGCGCGAGACGAGCTGGTAGCACTCGCGCGCGGACGGTGCTGCGCTGGCGGGCCGATGCGTGTGGCCGCCTGAAGCGCGGTTATCGATGGGACGGCCCGCGCCATACGCGACCGCCGAGATGTTGCCCGTGCCGCAGAACGCGAGCGCGCCGCGTGCCAGATCGATGCGCACGAGCGCGAGCGCTGCGCCGCGCGTGGGGCGCAGGGCCGCGTGCGAGAGTTCCATCAGCGCGGCGGGCGCGAGGCCGGCGCGGCGGCGCAGCACGTCGAGCGCGGCCACGGCGGCCACGTGGGCTTCGGCGCCGTGGCCGAGGCCGTCGGCGAGTGCGAGCGTGAGGCCGCTCTGGTCGACCTGCGCCTGCCAGCCGTCGCCGCTGACTTCCTCGCCGGGGTGGGGCACGCACACGGCGCCGATCTCGGGTCCGGTGAGCGCCGCGTGCGCCGCGTTGCCGCCGTTTTTCTGCACCAGCGCGCGCAACACGGTGCCCACGCCCGGCTGCGAGTAAATGGCGAACTGGTTCGAGAGCCGCCGGATCGCGCCGAGCCCGGTGCCGGGCGTGCCGGCCGTGGAGTGGCCATCGGCGAGCGCGGTGCCCACGTCGGACATGCCGGGGCCGCTGTCGAGCGCGATCAGTTCCACCGCGCCCTCCAGCGCGCGCACGAGCAGCTCGCCGTGGCCGGCATGCTTGAGGATGTTGGTGGCCGCTTCCGTGAGCACGATCGCGAGGCGGCCGGCGTCGGTCTCGCTGAGCGCGGCAATGCGCGCGGCTTCGCTGGCGCCGCGGCGTGCAAAGGCGACGCCGCTGGCGTCGCCGATCTCGAAGGAGCGGTGGGTGCCGCCGGCAGAACCGGCCGCGCCGTCTAGCGTACTTTCCATTTCGTGATGGTGACCGTCGTGCCGCCACCCGGAGTCGATTCGATCGTGAAGTCGTCGCACAGGCGCCGCGAGCCGCCCAGGCCGAGGCCCAGGCCATTGCCGCTCGTGAAGCCGTCCTGCAGCGCGCGCTCGATGTCAGCAATCCCCGGACCCTGATCGACGAACGAGAGCTGCAGTCCCACGCGCACGCCGTTTTCCAGCACTTCGAGGCGCGCATCGCCGCCGCCGCCATGCTGCAGCGTGTTGCGTGCGAGCTCGCTCGCCGCCGTCACGAACTTGGTCTGTTCGATGAGCGAGAAACCCTGTGCGATGGCGGCGTCGCGCACGATCTGTCGTAGCCGGACGATTTCCTCGTCCGATCTCAGGCTCACCTGGGCCGCAAGTCTTCCGGTCGTGTCGTTGCTATTCATGATCGAACGCAAGAGACGTGCTAGCTAACGGAGTAATGGGACTCAACGGGATGGGACTCAACGGAGCTGGCACTGCTTGAGCAGCGCCATGCCTTTTTCGACGTTCAGTGCGGTGCGCACGCCCGACAACGTGAGGCCGAGTTCGACCAGCGTGATCGCCACGGACGGCTGCATGCCGACCACCACGGTCTGCGCGTCGAGCACCATCGCCATGGCGGCCGTGTTGCTGATCATGCGGCCGATGAACGAGTCGACCACGTCGAGCGTCGAGATGTCGATCAGCACGCCCTTGGCCGACTCTTTGACGATGCGCTCGGTGAGGTCGTCCTGCAGTGCGATCGCGAGTCGGTCGTGCATGTCCACCTGGATCGTGACGATCAGGCAGTCGCCGAGGCGCAGGATCGGAATGCGTTCCATCGTGTGCGGTTCCCGTGCTTCAGTGGCGCTGCGTGGCGCTCAGGCCGTGGCCTTCGGCGAGAGGATGGTTGCGCCGATGCGCTGCAGCGCGATGACGAAGGCGTCGGCGAGCGTGGACTTGGTCGTGACGTTGGTGAGATCGACGCCCAGGTGCACGATGGTCTGCGCGATCTGCGGGCGGATGCCGCTGATGATGCAGTCCGCGCCCATGAGGCGCGCCGCGGCCACGGTCTTGAGCAGATGCTGCGCGACGAGCGTGTCGACGGTGGGCACGCCCGTGATGTCGATGATCGCGAGGCCCGCGCCCGTGTCGACGATCTTCTGCAGCAGGCTCTCCATGACGACCTGGGTGCGCGCGGAATCGAGGGTGCCGATGAGCGGCAGCGCGAGGATGCCTTCCCAAAGCTGCACGACGGGTGTGGAAAGCTCGAGCAGCTCTTCCTGCTGGCGCGCGATGATCGCTTCGCGGCTCTTCTGGAAAATGTCGGTGGTATAGAGGCCGAAGCCGTCGAGCAGCAGGTTCACCTGCCAGCTCAGCTGGGCGAGTTCGACGGGATCGTGCGCATAGGCCGAGCGCAGGCGCGCGTAGAGCGGCTCCTTGAACGAGAACACGAAGGTGGCCGTCTCGACCGGCGTATAGCCCTGACGCGCGCGGTGCGCCGACATTTCCGCGAGGAACGCGCGCACCGGCTCCCACTCCGGGCGGCCCGGGTCGTAGGTTTCGGTGTTCGGCAGCGTGTCGAGAAAGACGTTGAGGAACGCGGAGAACTGTTCGCGAATTTCCCCTTCCATCGCGAGGCCGCGGCGCAGCGCGATCGGCAGATGCAGGCGCAGCCATTCGGCGAGCAGCGTGTCGCGATGCTGGCCGAGGATGTCCGCAATGCGAACCTGTTCCGGTGTGTTCATGCGATCTCCTGAGCGATGGGGCGCGCCTCGTCGTCGAGACGAACCGCTGAACCTTACACGTTCGTATCGAGTCGATCCCGATTGCATTGCAATTGAACCGATTACGCGGGCAGGCAAGGCGAGCGAACAGGCGGGCGTGCGGCTGCATGCGTTTTTCGTGCCCGCTTGCCCGCGCAACGACTGCTGGGCCTGACGCGCGCGGGCCCCTCCGCTTTGCCGTGACGCGCGTGTAGTTTTTACAGGGCGGAAGTGGCGTGCGGGTGCGCGAGCGTGGCTGCGGGCGGGGCCGGGCGCAATGCCACGACATGGTATGTGTCTTGCTTCATCGTAGCGCCAATCACAATCCGGTCCGCACCGAGGAGCACCGCAGCCATGGAGCCCGAAGCCATTTCTCGCCAGCAATCGCCGTTATCGACGACGTCCGCGCCACTGTCAGGCGCGCCCGCTTCTGGCGAGACCGTGTTGGAGGAGGGCGCCGGGGATAGCGAAGGCGACCCGATGCCGGCCGTGCTATCGCGCCTCTCATTTTGCGTGGCCTGGCTTTTCGGGCTCGAGGCGTTTCTCGCGGAGTCCGACGCGCGTGCACGCGCGTCGCGCGCGTGAATGCACGAGCGCACGCGCGGCACAACGAGCCGACCTGAGTGCGCCCGACCCGCTAGACTGAGCGCTGGCGTGCGCTCGCGCGATGCGTGCGGCTTGTCGATTTCGCGCCCGCTCGCCGCTCCCGCCATTGCCCAGAGATATCGATGACCAGGTTATTCCGCATGACCGCGCTGCTCGCGTGGTGTCTGTCGTTCGTGCCCGCTACGGCGGCGTTTGCTCAATCGTCCCAGGTGGACCAGTCGGACCCGCAGGCGCTCATCAAGACCGCCACGCAGCAGATCCTCGACGAAGTCCGCACGAAGGCCGTCGCGCCCGACGACATCGCGCGCATCCAGGATATCGTCAACCGCGACATTCTTCCGTACGTCGATTTTCGCCGCACCACGCGCCTCGCCATGGGGCCGCACTGGCGCACCACCACGCCTGAGCAGCAGGCGCAGATCGAGCAGCAGTTCCAGTTGCTGCTGATCCATCTCTACTCGGGCGCCATCGTGCAACTCAAACCTGACCAGAAGATCGAGTACCCGCCCATGCGCAGCTCGCCAGGCGACACCGACGTCGTCGTGCGCACGCTCGCGCAGACCAGCAGCAATCCGATCGAAATCGATTACCGCCTGTACAAGACGCCGCAGGGCTGGCGCCTTTACGACCTGAACGTGCTCGGCGCGTGGCTGATCCAGACCTATCGCCAGCAGTTCAACGAGAAGATCCAGCAGGGCGGCGTGGACGGGCTCATCCAGTTCCTGACCGCGCGCAACCAGGAGCTCGTCACGGGCAAGACGCAGACGCAGTGACGCGCGGTTTTTGCGTCCCGCCCTCGCGACCTGCGAAAATCTGGACGGCTGGGCCCCGCGCGTGTGGGCGCGGTACCATTTCGAGGCGCGCTTCGTGCGTATAGGGGGCCGTGCGCTTGCCCGAGGGGGGCCGTGCGCTTGCCCGAGCCAGCGCGGCCCCGATGTTTCTTTTTTTTGCCGATCCGATCCGACATGAATTTCCCGCTGCCGCCGCAGGGCCGACGCAACCGGGTGTTTCCGCCGAGCCCGCCTACGCTGCACAGCCTCGCCTCCGTCATTACCGGTGTGGTCGTGGTGTGCGGCCTGTACTTCGGGCGCGCGGTGCTGATTCCCATTACGCTCTCGGTGCTGCTGAGCTTTCTGCTGGCGCCGCTCGTGACCACGCTGCGGCGCTTTCATCTGCCGCAGTTCCTCGCCATTCTCGTTGCGGTACTGTCCACCGTGCTCGCGCTCGCCGGCGTGGGCGCGCTGATCGCCGCGCAGGTCTACCAGCTTTCCGCCTCCCTGCCGCAGTACCAGGAAGAGATCGAGCAGAAAGTGCAAACGGTGCAGGAAAAAACCGTGGGCCGCGCCGATTCGCTGATGTCGCGGGCCGCCACCGCGCTGCAGCGCGTGACGCCCACGCCGCCGCCCGCGCCGCCGCAGCCGCGCGGGCGCGCGGCGCGCAACCAGCCGCAGCAGCCCATGCCCGTGGAGATCCATAATCCCGCGCCCACGCCGCTTACGCTCGCGCAAAAGGCGCTCGCCCCGGCTATCGCGCCGCTCGAGACGACCTTCATCGTGCTCGTGGTGACGATCTTCATCCTGTTCCAGCGCGAGGATCTGCGCGACCGGCTCATCAGCGTGTTCGGCTCCGACGACCTGCACCGCACCACGACCGCCATCAACGACGCCTCGCAGCGGCTCTCGCGCTACTTCGTCGCGCAAGTCGGCGTGAACGTCACGGTGGGCGGGGTGATCGCGCTGGGGCTGGCGGGCATCGGCGTGCCGGGCGCGCTGCTGTTCGGCGCGGTGGCGGCGCTCATGCGCTTCGTGCCGTACATCGGCATCTGGATCGCGGCGATCATGGCGACGATCGTGGCCGCGGCCACGCAGCCGCAATGGACCATGGGCGTGACGACGCTGATCTTCTTCATCGTCGTGGACGTGGTGGCGGGGCAGTTCGCCGAGCCGATGGTCTATGGCAAGCGCTCGGGCCTCTCGCCGCTTGCCGTGGTGGTGGCGGCGATCTTCTGGAGCTGGCTGTGGGGGCCCGTGGGGCTCGTGCTTTCCACGCCGCTCACGCTGTGCATCGTCACGCTGGGCCGCTACGTGGACCGGCTGAACTTCCTCACGATCCTGCTCGGCGACCAGCCCGCGCTCACGCCCGCGCAAACCTGCTACCAGCGCCTGCTCGCCGACGATCCCCATGAAGCGCTGCTGCAGGCGGACCGGCTGCTCACGAGCATGCCGCTCATCGACTACTACGAGCAGGTGGCGTTCGAGGGCCTGCGCTTCGCGCGCAACGACGCCATGCGCGGCGTGCTGCCCGGCGAGCAGGTCGCGCGCATCAACCAGGCGCTGCTCGATATCGTCGAGGACCTCGAATCCGTGGACGATTCGCGCCACGCCGCAGTCGGGGACGAGAGCGCAAAGAAGTCCGCCGAGGGTGCGGACGAAGGCGCGAGGGTGATCGAATTCACGCTCTCGCCCGACGCGGGCGAGGTGCTCTGCGTGCCCGGACGCGGCGCGTTCGACGACGTGGCGGTGGCGATCGTCGGCCAGTTGCTCATGCGGCGCAACATTCCCTGCACGGCCACCACCTACGACGAAGTGCGCGCCACCCGCGGGGCCATGATCGACGAGCGCTCGCCGGCCATCTGCGTGGTCTCGCTCGATGCGCCCGAGTCGGCGCCGTACCTGCGCAATCTCGTGCGGCGCCTGCGCGAGCGTGCGCCCGACGCGACCATCGTGGTGGGCATCGGCGCGGCGCTGCGCGACGACGGCGCAGGCATTGCCGACGACCCCGGCACGCTCTTCCCAACCTCGCTGCGCAACCTCGTTGAGGAATGCGGCGCGGCGCTCGTGCCGGCACAGACGCCGCTGTCCGAAAAGAGGGCAGCAACGCCGGATATGCAGGATCAATATAGTGCGGGAGCGAAATTGTGACAGTCATGCCCGTGTCACATTGAGGCTCGAATATATGCGGCCCTGTGCCCCTGGTTGCGGCATGAAAGTTACTGGGAGACAACGTTGCTGAGCCCGAAAGAATTCGCCACGCTGATGCTGGTCCGCCATTCGCCGGACCAGATCGACATGAACCGCCAGGAACTGGACACGCTGCTCGAGCGTCAGCTGGTTGCGCTCGAGCAATGGACGGAAGGCCACCGCCGGCTGTCGCTCACGATTGCCGGCCGCTCGCTGCTCGAAGCGGTGGGGCGGCTGGAATACGTGACCGGTTTGCCCGACGGGTATGGCAACGAGCGCCTCGCCGCCGGCCTTTGACGCTCATTTGATGCTTGCGCAGTGAGGCTGCGTGCGGCCCGGTCTCGAATGGAGCCGGGCCGTATTTTTATGCAAAACACATTTTCCCCGCAGGCATTTATTGAGGCATGCCAGGTAATTGTGTGCTTTTGCCCACGTCCGAGGGCGTGATCGTCTTGTGTCCCCCAAAGGACGCTGCTACGCTGATCCGGTTCTCCGGCGGGTTCAAGCAAAGGCCGGCGCACGCTGCCTTACGGAAGGATTGCGGCAGGCGTTTTCCTGTACGGGTATTTCCCCATCGCCCGGCTTGGTGGCGCTCGTCAAACTGACTCCATCCTCCAGAGTCTTTCCCAACTCACCTACCCCCTAAAGCAAAAGGAGGATCTATGGCAAAGCGTATTGCCTACGTGACCGGCGGCATGGGCGGCATCGGAACGGCCATCTGCCAGCGTCTGCACAAGGATGGCTACACGGTGGTCGCGGGCTGCGGTCCGAACTCGCAGCGCAAGGCGCGCTGGCTCGACGAGCAGAAGGCGCTTGGCTACGAGTTCGTCGCGTCCGAAGGCAACGTGGCCGACTGGGACTCCACGGCTGCTGCGTTCGAGAAGGTGAAGAAGGACGTCGGCGAGATCGACATCCTGGTCAACAACGCCGGCATCACGCGCGACGTCGTGTTCCGCAAGATGACGCACGAAGACTGGATCGCGGTGATCGACACCAATCTCACGAGCCTCTTCAACGTGACCAAGCAGGTGATCGACGGCATGATCGAGCGGGGCTTTGGGCGGGTGATCAATATTTCGTCGGTGAACGGGCAGAAAGGCCAGTTCGGTCAGACGAATTACTCCACGGCCAAGGCCGGCATTCACGGCTTCACCATGGCGCTCGCGCAGGAAGTGGCGACCAAGGGCATAACGGTCAACACCGTTTCGCCCGGCTATATCGGCACGGACATGGTGAAGGCGGTGAAGCCCGAAGTGCTCTCGAAGATCGTCGACAGCATCCCGGTGCGGCGCCTCGGCGAACCGCAGGAAATCGCCTCGATCGTGGCGTGGCTCGCGTCCGACGAAGCGGGCTTTTCGACCGGCGCGGACTTCTCGCTCAATGGCGGTCTGCACATGAGTTGAGCGTTGCCGCGGCTTCTGGCGCGGTGCTTGTGAGCACAACGAAATGATCTGGCGGGAGCGGCGAGAGCCGGCTCCCGCTTTGTATTTTGGGTGTGGCCGCTTCGCCAGCACCAGCACCAGCACCAGCACTGAAGCCCACGAGGCTGTCGACATAGATATGGCAAACGGGTCGAAATCGCCCATAATCCTGGCAGTTTGCCACGCGCAGCGAGCAGTCTGACCAGTTCGCGTGGCGCCGCTGCCCGCCTCACGGCATATTCGCGGCTCTCAGGTTTCAGCCAGGAAATATCCATATGATCAGCCGCGCGACGCCGGTGTGCACGTGCACGACTTCGACGACTTCGGCGAGCGCAGCACGCCGGATTCGGTGTTCCCGAACAACTGGTTCTCGACGCATCCCGGCGGCCATGTCGCGCTGTATCCGATGTATAGCGGCAATCGTCGGCGCGAACGGCGCACGGACGTGATCGACATGCTCAAGTCCGAGTATCGGGTGCAGGACGTAATCGACTTTTCCGGGCTCGAATACGATGATCTCTTTCTCGAAGGCACCGGGGCGATGGTGCTCGATCATGTCGCGCGCGTGGCTTACACGGCGCGCTCGAGCGCTTCTGCACGCACTTCAATTTCGAGCCGATGTGCTTCGATACGGCGGGCAGCGACGGCACGCCCATCTATCACACCAACGTGATGATGAGCGTCGCGACCGACTTTGTGCTGATCGGCCTCGACGTGATCCGCGAGGGCGCGCGCCGCGATGCGATTCATCGCCGTCTCGCGCAAACGGGGCGTATGGTCATCGGGCTCGAGAACGCGCAGATCGACAACTATGCCGGCAACGGCATCGAATTGTCCGGACGCGACGGGCGCGTGCTGGCGCTCTCGCGACGCGCGCTCGACAGCCTTTCACTGCGCCAGCGCCGCTTGATCGAGCGTTCGGCGCAACTGTTGCCGCTCGACGTGCCGACGATCGAGATGGCCGGCGGATCGGCGCGCTGCATGCTTGCCGGCATTCATCTCTCGAAGCGGGATTGACCCTGCTCGCCGCGGCGCCAGCGCATTGTGCGCCGCCGGTCCATTGCAAATCTCAACATACATCGCGGCTCGCGCCTGCAAAGCCTGCACGGCGCGCAAAGCCATGGAACGAGACGCCATGCCGGAACGACAGCCTGCGCTTCATCGCGGACTCGAAGAGCGTCACATCAACCTGATGGCCTTGGGCGCAGCCGCCACGCGTTCCATTTGCGCGGCACCAGGCGAGAGTTCTTCCTAGACTATCGTCATGGCCTCAACCCGCGACCGCAATCCGTCATCACCGCCGCTGTCCCGCTACGGAAAAAAGCGGGATTTCCGTGTCACACCTGAACCGGCGCCGCCGGCTGCCAGCCGGCCCGCTGAAAATGGACATCTGGGCTTCGTTGTGCAGAAGCACTGGGCGAGCCGGCTGCACTACGACTTTCGACTCGAACTCGACGGGGTGCTGCTGTCCTGGGCCGTACCCAAAGGCCCGTGTTACGACCCGAAGGAAAAACGGATGGCCATACACGTGGAGGACCATCCTGCCGACTACGCGGGCTTCGAAGGCACGATTCCGGCAAAGCAATACGGCGCCGGCGACGTGATTGTCTGGGACCGTGGCAATTGGGAACCCGTCGGCGATCCGCGGGAGGGAATGACTGCCGGCAAGCTGGTCTTCCGGCTCCACGGCGAAAAGCTTGCCGGACTCTGGGAACTGGTCCGCATATCGAAGCCCGGCGACAGGCAAGACCAGTGGATGTTGTTCAAGAAGCGCGATGCCTGGGCGCAGCCGCTTGCCGAATACGATGTCATCAAGGCGCTTCCCGATAGCGTCACGGCGAAGCCGCTCGGGCTCATCGAGGAACGTGCGCCGAGGGTCGCGAGGCCTGCGCGCGGCGAGTCGTCGCAGATAGACCTTTCCGCGGCGGTGTCTGCCCCGTTGCCTGCCAGACTCGAGCCCCAACTCGCGACCCTGGCGCCTTCACTTCCTGCAAGTGGTGACTGGATCACCGAAGCCAAGCTCGACGGCTATCGCATGCTGTCCCGTGTCGCCAAAGGACGAGTGCGACTCATCACGCGAGGCGGTCACGACTGGACCGCCAGTTTTCCCGCGCTTGCTGCAGAGGTCGACGCGCTTGCGCTCGACAGTGCGTGGCTGGATGGCGAAATCACGGTCCTCAAAAATGGTCTTCCCAGTTTCGCTGCGCTGCAGGATGCCATCGACGGCAACGCGAATCAGGACATCGTCTACTTCCTGTTCGACCTGATGTACCTCGACGGGAAAGACCTCAGGAAGGTGCCGCTTTGGTCGAGGCGCATGCTGCTCGCGCGGGTTCTTGCCAATGCCGGTGAGCACATCCGGTTCAGCTAGGACTTCGAGGCGCCCCCGGCCCAATTGTTCGAGGCCGCCTCGGGCCTGGGCCTGGAAGGCCTCATGCTCAAGCGTCGCGACGCGCCCTATGAGTCGGGGCGGACCCAGACGTGGCTCAAGGCGAAGTCCCGCCTGCGGCAGGAACTGGTCATCTGCGGCTTCACGGGCCGAGGCGGCAAAGACGGCGAGGTCGGCAGCCTGCTGCTGGGTTACTACGCAGACGGCAGGCTTCGCGACGCCGGAAGCGTCGGCACCGGCTGGGACGCCCGGACTGCGCGGGACCTGTGGGCGCGGCTGACGCCGCTCGAAGTCGATGCAGCACCATTTGAAGTCGACGTCGCGAGGCCGCGCCGGTGGGCCCGGCGCTCGGCCGGCAGCGAGCGGTGGGTTCGCCCCGAACTCGTCGCAGAGGTCGAATTCGCGGACTGGACCGTCGATGGCGTCATCCGCCAGGCCTCGTTCAGAGGCCTGCGCGTCGACAAGCCGCCGAGCGGCGTCGTCCGGGAGGGCGGAAAGACACAGGCGCCGGAGCCGCAACCGAAGCTGAAAATCACGCATCCGGAACGCGTCGTCGACCCATCGACGGGTGTCACGAAGGCGGACCTCGTGCGCTACTACGCGAGTATCGCCGAGCGGATGCTGCCTCACCTGAAGGCCCGGCCCATTGCGCTGGTCCGCGCGCCTGCGGGCATCGCCGAAGACCTGTTCTTCCAGAAGCATGCCGAGAGAACAGGCATGCCAGGATTGACGGCTCACGACCGCAGTCTCTGGCCGAATCATCCGCCCCTCTTGACCGTCGACACGGTTGACGCACTGCTGTCGGCGGCACAGATGAACACCGTCGAGTTTCATACCTGGAATTCGATCGTGCGACGGCTCGACAAGCCCGACCGGGTCATCTTCGACCTGGACCCAGGCGAGGGCGTGAAATGGGGACGCGTTCAGGAAGCGGCGCTGCTGGTTCAAACGTTGTTGTCGGAACTGGGCCTGCAAGCCTGGCTGAAGACGAGTGGCGGGAAGGGCTTGCACGTCGTCGTGCCGCTCGCGCCGCGACTGGACTACGATGCGGTCAAGTCGTTCTCGCAGGCATTCGTGCGGCACCTGGCGAAGACGATTCCCGAGCGCTTTTCGGCAACCGCCGGGGCTTCGAACCGGGTCGGAAAGGTCTATGTCGACTACCTGCGCAACGGCAAGGCGCAGACCACCGCTGCGGCATTTTCCGCGCGGGCGCGACCCGGAATGGGCGTTTCGATGCCGGTCGCCTGGGCGCAATTGAACGACCTCAAGAGCGGGGCGCAGTGGACCGTACAAACGGCCCGCGAGTATCTCAGCTTCCAGCAGCAGGACCCGTGGGCAGATTACTGGTCGGGGGCGCAATCGTTGGCATCGGCGATAAAGCTCCTAAAATGAAACGACCGCCGGTCGGCGGCGGCACGCGCTTTGCGTGAGCGACGTGCCGAACGTGCAAATCCGCGAGGAGAAGTCCATGCCCGCCCGCTCAATCGCTTCCCTGACGCTGTCCTTCGGGCTCGTTTCGATTCCGGTGAAGCTCTATACCGCCACCGAGAGTTCGTCCGACGTCCGCTTTCACATGCTGGCGCCCGACGGCTCGCGCGTGAAGCAGCAATACGTTTCCGAGAAGACGGGCGACGTGGTCGAGCGTTCGAGCATGAACAAGGGCTACGAATTCGAAAAGGACCGCTTCGTGGTCTTCACCACCGACGAGCTAAAGGCACTGGAAGATGCGGCGAGCCATGTCGTCGAAATCATCGCTTTCATCCCGGAAAAGGCGATCAACCCGGTCTTCTACGACAAGGCCTACTACATTGCGCCCGACAAGCGAGGCGGCAAGCCTTACAGCCTGTTGCAGCAGGCGCTCGTGCAGAGCGGCCGCTGCGCGTTGGCGAAATGGGCATCAAAAGGACGGACGCGGATCGTGCAGGTGCGCCCCGAAGAAGACGGGCTCGTCTTTCAGCAATTGCTGTATGCCGACGAGGTCCGCTCGCTGGCCGACCTGCATGTCGAACGTGTCGACGTATCCGATACCGAGATGAAACTCGCGCTGCAAATTATCGAGCAGGGCGCCGAAGACAATTACGACCCGACTGCGTACGAAGACGAAGAGAAGAAGCGCATCCTCGCGGCCATCGACGAAAAGATCGCGGGCAAGCAGGTCGTCGTTCACGAGGCCGACGAAGAGCTGGCTGGCGGCGGACAGGTTATCGACCTGATGGATGCCTTGCGTGCGAGTTTGAAGGGTGGCGCGAAAGTGAAAGCCGCTCCGGCGCCGAAACGCAGCAAGAGCGCGGAGCCCGTTAGCGAGTTGCCTGTCGCGCCCAAAACGCGCAAGCCGCCGGCGCGTGCCGCCAAGGCACCCGCTGAAGCGCCTGCCAAGGTCCGGGCACGCAAGTGACGCCACAAGTCGCCGCGCGCGAGATATCGATGCGCGAATTGCAGGCCATGCTGGGCGTCTCCCGGAGGGTGGTGTCGGGTCTCGTTGCCGCAGGATTCGTGAAGCCGTCACGGGGACCGCGAAACGCATACCGCTTCACGTTCCAGGACGTCGTGCTGCTGCGTACGGCATTGCAGTTGCGCGATGCGCGCATTGCGCCGCGCAAGATCATCATGGCGCTCACGCGGCTCAGAGACGAGTTGCCCGATGAATTGCCGCTTACGGGGATTCGCGTATCGGCAGTCGGCAACGACGTGGCCGTGCGAACCGGTCCTTCGCAATGGGATGCCGCCACCGGTCAGTTCCTGCTGGATTTCGAAGTGGCGGAAATCAGGGGCGATGTCGTGTTTCTCGACTCCGCGCCGGCGCAGAAGAATCTCGCGCATCAGGCGCACGAGTGGTACGACCTCGGCGAGCAGTTGAGAGCATCCGATGTAAACGGTGCCGAGCGGGCGTACAGGAAGGCCATAGCGCTATCGCCGCAACCTTTTTATGCTGCCTACGTTGATTTGGGTGCGCTGCTGTGTGAACTCGAATCCCGGTGCGAGGATGCGCTGCGTGTATTCGATGAGGCCTTGACTCACTTTCCCGACGACGCCGTGTTGCACTTCAATCGCGCGATTGCATTCGAGGAGCTGGGCCGCTTCGAAGATGCTGAGCGAAGCTATATGCGCTGCCTCGAACTCGATCCGACGTACGCGGATGCACACCACAATCTGGCAATGCTGCTCGAAAGACGGGGCGATCCGCAGGGTTTGGTTCGTCATTTGAGCGCGTATCGACGGTTGACTACCTGAAGCGTGCAGGAGGTGGCAAGTTGGCCAGGTTGCGCGCAAAAAACCTGCTTTCCGCAAACAACCTTCGACAACCCCGCCTCAAACCGTTGCCACCAGAATCGACTCCCCGCTAGCCGGCTTCAGCCCATCGCTTCGTCCTGCGAAGTAACGCGCGGTGAGATCCGCGGTCGAAACATGGCGCGCCTCGCGCAACCCCGCTTCGCTTGCCAGCGCAAGCATCTCGTCCGGCGCAAAAAAGCTCACGAACGGCGTACCCGCCGCCTTCGCGCGTTCATACACGGCGGCATGCTGCGAGCGCTCGGGCTCGTCGATGAGTTCGAGCGGCAAAAGGAACGTCATGACGAGCGTCGAGCCCGGTGCGAGCTGCGCGATCTGCCGCAGCGTCGCGAGGTTCGCTTCGCGCGTGAGATACATCGAAACGCCCGTCGAGGCGATCACCGCGGGACTCGCGGCATCGAAACCGGCCGCGGCGAGCCGATCCCACCACGTTTCGCCGCCTTCGAAATCCACCGGCACGAAGCGCAGCCACGCCTGCTCGCGATACCCCAGTTCCATGAGCCGCTGCCGCTTCCATGCCTGCGTGCCCGGCTTGTCCACCTCGTACACGTGCAGACGCGAGGCGACTTCGGGGTGGCGCTGCGCGAACGTGTCGAGTCCCGCGCCGAGAATCGCGTACTGCCGCGCGAGCCCCTTCGCGGTCTGCTCGGCCACGAGGTCCTCGACAAAGCGCGCCCGCCCGACGATCGAAGCACGATAGCCGCGCGTCCCTTCCGGGTGCATATCGGGCCGCTCGCGCCAGTTCGTTTCCGGCGCGGCGATCTGCATGCCGGTTTCGTCTTCGAGCACGTGGGGCGCATCGTCGACCTGGACGTGCAGCGCGCGCCACAGCGCGACGCGAATGGCGGTGCTGTCGGGAGCGGCGGGATGGCTGGCGGGCATGGTTCGGTTCTCGTGCAGGTTTCGTCGCACGATTATCGCGCGCCTTGCTCGCCGCCGTGCGTGCCGTAAATGTCGGCGCTCACCTGCCGCAACGCCTCGATCATCACGCTCGCCGCCGGCGTGAGGAGGCCGTCCGCGCGCGTGATGATGCCGAAGTCGTCCATCTGGCAATCCATGGGCACGGGCAGGATCGCGACCATGCCGTGCGCCGCGTAGTAGCGCGCCACGTCTTCGGTGAGCACGGCGATCATGTCGCTTTGCTCCAGCACGCGCGTGATGAACAGCAGCGCGGGTGTTTCGACCACGTTCGATGGGGGCGCGAGGCTCGCACGCTGGAACATCAGTTCGAAGCGATGGCGCAGCACGCTGCCGACCGGCGGCACGACCCAGGTGGCGCGCGCGATGTCGGCGAGCGCGATCGGCCGGGCTTCGTCCTGTGCCGCCACGAGCATGGGATGCCCCGGCCGCACCACGGCGCACACGGGCTCGCCCGCGAGCGGCTCGTAACGCAGCTGGAGCTTGTCGTGTTCGGCGGCAAGGCGGCCCAGCACCACGTCGAGCTTGTCTTGCGCCAGGTGTTCGAGCAGCACGTTGCTGGCGTCGATCTCCACGGAGACGCGCAGGTTCGCATGCGTACGCTTGACCGCCGCAACGGCCGCCGGCAGCACGCGCACGCCCGGCGAGGTGATCGCGCCGACCGCCACGTGGCCGAGCCGCCCCGCCTTGAGCGCGCTCAGCTCCTCCTGCGCCTGGTCGAGGCTGCCGAGCACGGCGCGCGCGTGGCGGATCAGCGCGTCGCCGTACAGCGTGGGCCGCATGCCGCGCGGCATGCGCTCGAACAACACCGCGCCGAGCATGTCCTCGAGTTCGCGCAGGAGCTTCGAGGCGGCGGGCTGCGTCATGTTCAGCGCCGCCGCCGCGCGGTGAATGTTACCTTCCTCCGCCAGCGCCACGACGAGGAGCAGTTGCCGCGTTTTCAGCCGCGTGCGCACGTACCAGGGGCTTGTATCCAGCATGTCTCCGCCTGACTTCCCAAATAGTTTTAGGTGTTTATACCAATGCCGATATCGATATCGGAAGCGTCCATTATTTCATTAGAAGGTTATCAGACTTCTCCCTAGACTGTCCCGAATCCATCGCTCGAAGCACTCGGCGAACTACCCGCTCCACAAGACGAACACGATGTCGGATACCAAACCCAAACTGCGCTCCCAACAGTGGTTCGGCACCACGGACAAGAACGGCTTCATGTACCGAAGCTGGATGAAGAATCAAGGCATTCCCGATCACGAATTCGATGGTCGCCCGATCATCGGCATCTGCAACACCTGGTCGGAACTCACGCCCTGCAATGCGCATTTTCGCAAGCTCGCCGAGCACGTGAAGCGCGGCATTTATGAAGCGGGCGGCTTCCCGGTCGAGTTCCCGGTGTTCTCGAACGGCGAATCGAACCTGCGCCCCTCGGCCATGCTCACGCGCAATCTCGCTTCCATGGACGTGGAAGAGGCGATTCGCGGCAACCCCATCGACGCCGTCGTGCTGCTGTGCGGCTGCGACAAGACCACGCCCGCGCTGCTGATGGGCGCGGCGAGCGTGGACGTGCCCGCCATCGTCGTGACCGGCGGCCCGATGCTCAACGGCAAGCACGAAGGCCGTGACATCGGCTCCGGCACGGTGGTCTGGAGGCTGCACGAGGAGCTGAAGGCGGGCGAGGTCAATCTGCACCAGTTCCTTTCGGCCGAAGCGGGCATGTCGCGCTCGGCGGGCACCTGCAACACCATGGGCACTGCCTCGACGATGGCCTGCATGGCCGAATCGCTCGGCGTCTCGCTGCCGCACAACGCCGCGATTCCCGCCGTCGATTCGCGCCGCTACGTGCTCGCGCACATGTCGGGCATCCGCATCGTGCAGATGGCGCTCGAAGACCTGAAGCTCTCGAAGGTCCTCACGCGTGAAGCGTTCGAGAACGCCATTCGCACCAACGCCGCCATTGGCGGCTCGACCAACGCCGTGATTCACCTGAAGGCGATTGCCGGGCGCATCGGCGTCGATCTCGAACTGGAAGACTGGCAGCGCATTGGCCGCAACACGCCGACCATCGTCGATCTGCAGCCGTCGGGCCGCTTCCTGATGGAGGAGTTCTACTACGCGGGAGGCCTGCCGGCGGTGCTGCGCCGGCTCGGCGAGGCGAACCTCCTGCCGCATCCCAATGCGCTCACGGTCAATGGCAAGTCCATCTGGGACAACGTGCGCGAGGCGCCCAACTACAACGACGAAGTGATCCGTCCGCTCGACAACCCATTGATTGCAGACGGCGGCATCTGTATCCTGCGCGGCAATCTCGCGCCGCGCGGCGCCGTGCTCAAGCCTTCGGCGGCCACGCCCGAATTGCTCAAGCATCGCGGCCGCGCCGTGGTGTTCGAGAACTTCGACCACTACAAGGCGACGATCGGCGACGAGTCGCTCGACGTCGACAAGGACTCCATCCTCGTGATGAAGAACTGCGGCCCGCGCGGCTACCCCGGCATGGCCGAGGTGGGCAACATGGGCCTGCCGCCCAAGCTGCTGCGCCAGGGCGTGAAGGACATGGTGCGCATTTCCGATGCACGCATGAGCGGCACGGCTTACGGCACGGTGGTCCTGCACGTGGCGCCCGAAGCGGCGGCGGGCGGGCCGCTCGCGGCGGTGCGCAACGGCGACTGGATCGAGCTGGACTGCGAATCGGGTCGCCTGCATCTGGACATCAGCGATGAGGAACTCGCGCGCCGTCTGAGCGATGTCGATCCGGCGGCCGCGCCCGGCGTGGCGGAGCAGCTGGGTAAGGGCGGCTATGCGCGCCTTTACGTCGATCACGTGCTGCAGGCCGACGAGGGTTGCGACCTCGACTTCCTCGTGGGCAAGCGCGGGGCGGCGGTGCCGCGGCATTCACACTGAGCGGTTGATGCAATGAGTCAGGGCGCGCAGGCGCCCTGAGCGCGGCAAACGAGAAGAAGCGAGCTTGGAGACACGATGACGAACCCGCAGGTGCTGCAACACGAAAGCCCGACTGCACTGGCAAGCGCCAGCAGCGAGGAAAGGCACATCGTCGGCCATATCGCGCGCCGGCTGCTGCCTTTTCTCGCGCTGATCTACGTGGTGGCGTACGTCGATCGCACCGTGGTCGGCTTCGCGAAGCTGCACATGAACGCGGCCGTGGGCCTGTCCGATGCCGCCTACGGGCTGGGCGCCGGCCTCTTCTTCATCGGTTATTTCCTCTGCGAAGTGCCGAGCAATCTCGCGCTCGCACGCTTCGGCGCGCGCGTGTGGTTCGCGCGCATCCTCTTCACGTGGGGCGTGATCACGATGCTGATGGCGCTCGTGAGCGGCCCGAAGAGCTTCTACGTGCTGCGCTTCCTGCTGGGCGCGGCCGAAGCGGGTCTCTATCCCGGCATTCTGTATTTCCTCACGCAGTGGTTTCCCATGCGCCACCGCGCGCGCGTGATCGGCATGCTCGTGCTCGCGCAGCCCGTCGCCGGCATCGTCACCGGCCCGATCGCGGGCGCGCTGCTCGAAACGCACGGCTTTTTCGGCATGTCGAACTGGCAGACGCTATTCGTCGTGAGCGGCCTGCCCGCCGTGCTGCTGTGCATTCCCACGCTGCGTCTGTTGCCCGAATCGCCCGCGCATGCACGCTGGCTCGACGACGCCGAGCGCCGCTGGATCGCACGCGAACTCGCCGCCGACCAGCGCGCCTACCGGCTCGACACGCATCGCAACCCGTTTAGCGCGCTCAAGGACCGCCGCGTGCTGCTGCTTGCGCTGCTGTTCCTGCCGTTTCCGTTGTGCATCTATGGTTTGTCGCTCTGGTTGCCTACCATTATCAAGGCGTTCGGCGTGAGCGATTCCACGGCGGGCCTGCTTTCCGCGGTGCCGTATCTGTTCGCGGTAGCGGGCCTGTTGATCGTGCCGCGCCATTCGGACAAGCGTCGCGAACGCTACGGTCACATCGTCGTGGTCTCGGGCGTCGCGGCGCTGACGATGGCCGCGAGCGCGTGGTTTCGCGCGCCGGCGCTGCAACTGCTGTTCATCTGCCTGACCGCTTTTTCGATCTACTCGATTCAGGCCGTGGTCTGGGCGCTGCCCGGCGAGTTCCTCACCGGCGCGAGCGCGGCCGTGGGGATCGCGACGATCAACTCGCTCGCGAATCTCGGCGGCTATCTCGGCCCCTATGGCATCGGGCTCATCAAGGACGCGACGGGCAGCCTGGCGGTCGGGCTTTACTTTCTCGCGGCCACGCTGGTGTTCGCGGTGCTCGTGACGTTCGCCGTGCGCGCGGTGCTGCGCACGCCTGGGCGCGGCACTGCAGAGCTGGCGAGCGAATCGTGAAGGCGCGGCCTGACACCCTTTCTCAAGCAGGACTGAAGACATGACTACGAGCCGTACGCCCCGCTTCCGGGGCATTTTCCCCGTCGTGCCGACCACGTTCACCGAAACGGGCGAACTGGATCTGGCAAGCCAGAAGCGCGCCGTCGATTTCATGATCGACGCCGGTTCCGATGGCCTGTGCATTCTCGCGAACTTCTCGGAGCAGTTCTCGCTCTCCGACGACGAGCGCGAAGTCATCACGCGCACCGTGCTCGAGCACGTGGCGGGCCGCGTGCCCGTGATCGTGACGACCACGCATTACGGCACGCCGGTTGCCGCCGCACGCAGCAAGCGCGCGCAGGAGCAGGGCGCGGCGATGGTGATGCTCATGCCGCCGTATCACGGCGCGACCTTCCGCGTGCCCGAGCAGCAGATTTACGACTTCTACGCACGCGTGTCCGACGCGATCGACATTCCGATCATGATCCAGGACGCGCCCGCGAGCGGCACGGTGCTCTCCGCCGCGTTCCTCGCGCGCATGGCGCGTGAGATCGAGCAGGTCTCGTACTTCAAGATCGAAACGCCGGGCGCGGCGAACAAGCTGCGCGAGCTGATCAAGCTGGCGGGCGAGGCCGTCGAAGGCCCGTGGGACGGCGAAGAAGCCATTACGTTGCTCGCGGACCTGAACGCCGGCGCGACCGGCTCGATGACGGGCGGCGGCTTCCCGGACGGCATTCGCCAGATTATCGTAGCCCACCGCGAAGGCCGCGCCGACGACGCATTCGCGCTTTACCAGAAGTGGCTGCCGCTCATCAATCACGAAAACCGCCAGGCGGGCATGCTCGCCTGCAAGTCGCTGATGAAGGAAGGCGGCGTGATCGAGTGCGAACTGCCGCGCCACCCGCTGCCCGCGATGCATCCCGCGACGCGCGCCGAGCTGATCGACATTGCGCGACGCCTCGATCCGCTCGTGCTGCGCTGGGGCAAGTAAATCATTCGTCATGCAGAATAAAAAATCTCCCTGAAAAGAAGGGGCGGAGATACGTCATGAAAGCGTCCTATACGTTGGGTATCGTCGGCGTCGGCAAGATTGCGCGCGACCAGCATCTGCCCGCCATCGCGGGCAATCCGGGCTTCGAACTCGTCGCGGGCGCGAGCCGCAACGCGCAGGTCGAGAACGTGCGCAACTACAAGGACATCGGTGCGCTGCTGGCCGCCGAGTCCGATCTCGACGCCGTCTCGCTGTGCGCGCCGCCGCAGGTGCGCTACGCGCAGGCGCGCGCCGCGCTCGAAGCGGGCAAGCACGTCATGCTCGAAAAGCCGCCGGGCGCGAGCGTGAGCGAGGTCGAGGCGCTGCGCGAACTCGCGCAAAAGCGCGGCCGCACGCTGTTCACCACGTGGCATTCGCGCTGCGCGAGCGCCGTCGAGCCCGCGCGCGCGTGGCTCGCCGAGCGCACCATTCGCGCCGTGCACGTGCGCTGGAAGGAAGACGTGCGCCGCTGGCATCCGGGTCAGCAGTGGATCTGGGAACCGGGCGGCCTCGGCGTGTTCGATCCGGGCATCAACGCGCTTTCCATCGTCACGCGCATCCTGCCGCGCGAAGTGCTATTGCAGGGCGCGACGCTGCATGTGCCGAGCGATTGCTCGACGCCCATCGCGGCGGAACTCGATTGCATCGACACCGATGGCGTGCCCGTGCGCGCGGAGTTCGACTGGCGCCACGGTCCGGTCGAGCAATGGGAAATCGATGTGGAAACGACGGACGGCCTGCTCTCGATCGCGGAGGGCGGCAAGCGCCTCGCGATTGCGGGCGAGCCGGTCGCGCTCGACGCGGAACGGGAATATGCGGCGCTCTATGAGCGTTTTCACTGGTTGATCGCCCACGGCACCGACGACGTGGACGTGCGCCCGCTGCGGCTCGTGGCGGACGCGTTCCTGCTCGGCAGGCACGTCGAAGTCGAGGCCTTCGGCCATTGATGACACTTCTTTCAAGCAATACACACGCAGCACACCACACCTGAGGAGACAGGAGCATGACCAGCAAGATCCGCCGTTTGACCCTTCGTGCCGCATTCGCGGCGATGTGCATTGCCCCGCTCGGCATGAACGTGGCGGCGCACGCCGACTCGCCCGTGAAGATCGGCTTCCTCGTGAAGATGCCGGAACAGGCATGGTTCATCAACGAGCAGAAGGCCGCCACGGCGCTCGGCCAGAAGGAGAACTTCTCGGTGGTGAACATCGGCACGCCGGACGGCGAGAAGGTGCTCGCCGCCATCGACAACCTCGGCGCGCAAGGCGCACAAGGCTTCGTGATCTGCGCGCCGGACGTGCGTCTCGGACCGGCCATCCAGGCGCGCGCCAAGCGCTACAACATGAAGTTCGTGACGGTGGACGACCAGCTCGTCGACTCGTCGGGCAAGCCGATCGCCAGCGTGCCGCACCTCGGCATGTCGGCGTTCAAGATCGGCAATCAGGTCGGCCAGGCGATCACCGACGAAATGAAGCGCCGCGGCTGGAAGCCGGAAGAAGTGGGTGCGCTGCGTATCACCGACTATGAACTGCCCACGGCGAAGCTGCGCACGGACGGCGCGACGCAATCGCTGCTGGCCGGCGGCTTCAAGAAGGAAAACATCTTCGACGCGCCGCAAAAGACCACCGACGACGAAGGCGGCTTCAACGCAGCATCGCCGGTGCTCGCCCAGCATCCGAACATCAAGAGGTGGGTGGTGTTCGCGCTCAACGAAGAAAGCGTGCTGGGCGCCGTGCGCGCGACCGAACAGCTGCACATCCCGTCGGCTGACGTGATCGGCGTGGGCATCAACGGCGCAGGCGAAGCGTTCGCCGAGTTCCAGAAGAAGCAGCCTACGGGCTTCTACGGCACGATCGCCGTGAGCTCGACGAACCACGGCAAGGAAAGCGCCGAGAACCTCGTCGAGTGGATCCGCGACGGCAAGCAGCCGGCCGCCGACACGCAGACCACCGGCAAGCTGATGACGCGCGACAACTGGACGGCCGTGCGCAGCGAGCTGGGTATCTAAGCACTGCGTAGAAGACTGAGGCGAAGCAAAGGGCAGGGATGCAATGACTGAAACCATGACTGACGCGAACGTGCAGGCGAACGCGGTGAAGGGCGCTCAACAGGGGAATCGCGCGTATCTGGAGCTCGACGGCATTACCGTGAGCTTCCCGGGCGTGCGCGCGCTCGATCGCGTGGCGCTGGAAGTGCGTGCCGGCGAAGTGCACGGCTTGATGGGCGAGAACGGCGCGGGTAAATCCACGCTGCTCAAGGTGCTCTCGGGCGTGAACCAGCCGCAGGAAGGCACGCTCAAGCTGGGTGGCGTGGAGCACCGTTTCACGACCACCAAGGCGGCGCTCGAAGCGGGTATCGCGATCATCTATCAGGAACTGCATCTCGTGCCCGAGCTGACGGTGGCGGAAAACCTGATGCTCGGGCAGTTGCCCAACCGCCTGGGCGTGCTCGACGAAGGCACGCTCGTCAAGCGCGCGATGGATGAACTCAAGCGGCTTGGCGAGCGCATCGATCCGCGCACGCCGGTGAAGAATCTCTCCATCGGCCAGCGCCAGATGATCGAAATCGGCAAGGCGCTCATGCGCGACGCGCGCGTGATCGCCTTCGACGAACCGACCAGCTCGCTCTCGGCGCGCGAGACGGAGAACCTCTTTCGCATCATCAACGCGCTGCGCGCGGACGGCCGCGCGATCATCTACGTCACGCACCGCATGGACGAGGTCTATGAGCTCTGCGACCGCGTGACGGTGTTCCGTGACGGCAAGCGCATCGAAACGTTCGACTCGGTGGCCGATCTCGACCGCAATCGCCTGATCGCGGCGATGGTGGGCCGCTCGATCGAGGACGTGTACGGCTATCGTCCGCGCGAAGCGGGAAACGTGCTGCTCGAAGCGAAGGGCCTGCTGGGTCCTGGGCTGGCCGAGCCGGTGTCGTTCACGGCGCGGCGCGGCGAGATCGTCGGCTTCTTCGGGCTCGTGGGCGCGGGGCGCTCGGAACTCATGAAGCTGATTTACGGCGCGACGCGCGCCAGCGCAGGCCACGTCGAACTCGACGGCAAGCGCGTCAATTTCGCAAGCCCACGCGACGCCGTGCGCGCGGGCCTCGCGCTATGCCCCGAAGACCGCAAGCAGGAAGGCATCGTCGCGATCGCCTCGGTGGCCGACAACCTCAACATCAGCGCGCGCCGCCACTTCAGCCCCGCGCGCTTCCTGCTCGACGCGCGGCGCGAGCGCGATCTCGCGCTGGACTACATCAAGAAACTCGCGATCAAGACGCGCAACGGCGACACGGCCATCGGCACGCTCTCGGGCGGCAACCAGCAGAAGGTGATTCTGTCGCGCTGGCTCGCCGAGCGCATCGAGGTGTTCCTGATGGACGAGCCCACGCGCGGCATCGACGTGGGCGCGCGCGCCGAGATCTACAACCTGCTGTACGAGCTCGCCGAAGCGGGCAAGACCGTGATCATGGTGTCGAGCGACCTGGCCGAAGTGATCGGCGTGTCGGACCGCATCATCGTCATGCGCGAAGGCCGGATCGCGGGCAGCCTGCCGAAGGCCGAAGCCTCGCCCGACGAACTGATCAAGATGGCGCTGCCGCGCTGAAATCCCTTTTGTAACGATGAACCAGAAATGAGTGAAGCCATGCAGCCACAGGGCACGCCTACCGTCAACGAAGCCGCCGCGCCGATTACCCCCCAGCGCGCGCGGGCGTGGGACATGATCAACAAATCGGGCATCGCGGTGGTGTTCGTGGTGCTGTTCGCGGTGCTATCCGCCACGGTGCCCGACTTCCTCACGACCCGCAACATCCAGGGCCTGCTGCTCTCCGTCACGCTGATCGGCTCGATCGCCGTCACGATGATGTTCGTGCTCGCGCTCGGCGAGGTCGATCTTTCGGTCGCCTCGATCGTGGCGTTCGCGGGCGTGGTGGCCTCCACGGTCATCACGCAGTCGCATAGCGTGCTGCTCGGCATTGCGGCGGGCGTGCTCGCGGGCGGCGCGGTCGGGCTCGTGAACGGCGTGCTGATCGCGCGCTTCAAGATCAACTCGCTGATCGCCACGCTCGCAATGATGGAAGCGGTGCGCGGCCTCGCGTTCCTCACCTCGAACGGCGACGCCGTGATGATCTCCGAAGAGCGCTTCTTCGATCTGGGCGGCGGCTCGTTCCTCGGCATCTCGTACCCGATCTGGAGCAACATCATCGGCTTCGTGGTGTTCGGCTTCCTGCTCAAGAAAACCGTGTTCGGCAAGAACGTGCTCGCGGTGGGCGGCAATAGCGAAGCTGCGCGCCTGGCCGGCCTGCCGGTCACGCGCATCAAGATCACGGTGTTCGTGCTGCAAGGGCTCATTACGGGCTTTGCGGGCGTGATGCTGGCCTCGCGCATGAGCCTCGGCGACCCGAAGACCTCGGTGGGTCTCGAGCTCGGCGTGATCTCGGCCTGCGTGCTGGGTGGCGTGTCGCTCACGGGCGGCGTAGCGACGATCTCGGGCGTGCTGGTGGGCGTGCTCATCATGGGCTCGGTGCAGGACGCCATGAGCCTCATGAACGTGCCGACGTTCTATCAGTACCTGATTCGCGGCGGCATTCTGCTGCTCGCCGTGCTGTTCGACCAGTTCCGCCGCAGCAAGCGGGCGGTGTGAGGCAAGCGCACGTCGATGGGCCGCGCAATGCGGCCCTGGCGCGGCGGTGCTTCAGTCTGCGAGCCTCAAGTTTCCAGCCCCGCCCCGCCCAGAATCGACTTGGCGTCGGCGCGCGCATTATCGAGCTGCACGACGCTCGCCTGCCGTGCCGCGAGCGCGTCGCCGTGCTCGATCGCCGTGAGAATCGCCTTGTGGCGCGGCAACGAAAGGGCGTGCGTGTTGGGATGGCGGCTCGTGAGCTTGATCGACTCGGAAAGCGCGAGCGAGAGCATGTTGCCGATGTACGCCAGCATGTTGTTATGCGTGGCGGCCATGATCGCGCGGTGGAATTCCAGATCGGGCTCGAGCAGGTCGGCGGCGGTCTGCGCCTGTTCCATGCGCGCGTAAGCCGCGGTAATGCGGGCGCGGTCTTCGTCGTTTGCTGAAATCGCGGCGAGTGCCGCGGCGGCGGGTTCGATGATCTGCCGCACGGTCATGAGCGAGCGGAAGAACTCGCCTTCGGGAATGCTGTTGACGGTCCAGTACAGCACGTCGGGGTCGAGCATGTGCCATTCTTCGCGCGGGCGTACGACACTGCCCACGCGCGGCTTCGAAACCACGAGGCCCTTGGCGACCAGCACGCGCGTGGCCTCGCGCAGCACGGGGCGGCTCACGCCGTAGGTCTCGCACAGCGTGGGTTCGGGCGGCAGGCGCTGCCCGGGGGCGAGCGTGCCGCCTACGATCTGCATGCCGAGCTCCTGCACGATGCGCGCGTGCATGCTCTTGCGTTTCTCTAGATTGCGGTAATCCATGATTGTCCGGCCGGGGGCTACCCGATCGGAGCGTCCCCCCTGTTTGTAGGGCCGATTACGCGCTGGTGGCGCGCATGGCCCGATATTCCCGCCGCACGATATCCATCAGCTCAGCCACCGATGTATTGGCGCTGTGCTGCTCGTATGTCACGCGGCCTCGCTGCATCAACATGATGCGATCCGCAATATCGAGCGTCTGCGCATAGTTGTGCATGATCATGATAATCGATAGGCCGCCTTTTTCCTTCAAACGCATGATGAGATCGATGATGAGACCCGCTTCGCGCGCTCCCATCGCGGCGAGCGGCTCGTCGAGCAGGAGGATCTTTGCGTTCGAATGCACGGCGCGCGCCACCGCGATCGCCTGGCGCTGACCGCCCGAAAGCCGCTCCACCGGCAGGTCCACGGAGGGCACGTGCACGCCGATGTCGTCGAGCAGCTGCGCCGCGCGCTGGCGCATCTGCTTGTGATCGAGCAGTCTGAAGGGCCCGCGCCGCACGATCTCGCGGTTCAGGAACATGTTGTGGTAAATGCTCAGCGAATTGGCGAGCGCGAGGTCCTGATAAACGCATTCGATGCCGAGCGAGCGCGCATGGTCCACCGAGCGCAGCAGCGTTTCGCTGCCGTCGATCTGCAGCGTGCCGCTCGTCTGCTGGTGAAAACCCGTGAGGATTTTCACGAGCGTGGACTTGCCCGCGCCGTTGTCGCCGAGAATGCCGAGGATTTCGCCGCGGCCGAGCGTGAGCGACACGCCGTCGAGCGCCGTCACCGCACCGAACCGCTTGACGATGTTGTCGCCCCGCACCGCGAGCGGCGCGTTGGCCGTGGCGCTAGCTCCGCCGGGGGAGGCTTGCGATTCGTCCATCATCGGCTCCCTTTGCGGCGCAGGCGCCCAACGTGGATGTTGAAGACCATGGCGGCGAGAATCGCGGCGCCGAGGATGATGTTGAAGGTGAACGCGTTGATGCCGATGAGCGTGAAGCCGTCGTTCAGAATGCCGAGCACCGCTGCGCCGATCAGGCCGCCCACGATCGTGCCCGAACCGCCCGTGAGCGGCGTGCCGCCGATCACGGCCGAAGCCACGGCGAGGAACATGATCTGGTTGCCGCCCGCCTGCGGGTCGATCGAGGTGATGCGAAAGCCTTCCAGAATGCCGGTGAAGCCCGCGAGCACGGCGGCAATGATGAAGTTGCCGAGGCGCAGCCGGTTCACATGAATACCGGCCTCGCTCGCGCCCAGCGGATTCGCGCCGGCCGCCTGCGTATGCAGGCCCCAGCGCGTGTGGCGCAGCAGCACGTGCATGGCAAACGCGATCACGATCGTCCAGAGGATCTCGCTATAGCCCCACGCGCCCATGAAGGCCGCGAATGCGGGCGAGCCCGGCGTCTGCACCGGCGTGCCGCGCGAAATGGTGAGCGTGATGCCGTTGATGAGGAAGAGCGTGCCGAGCGTCGTGACGAACGAGGGCAGGCGCAGCCACACGGTCACGGCCCCGTTCACGAAGCCGACGATGCCCGCGGCCACGAGCCCCGCGATCACGGCGAGCCACATGGGCGCGCCCGCGTCGTTGGCGAACACCATCATGAACGGCGCGAAGGCGAACACCATGCCTGCCGACAGATCGATGTCGCCGCCGATCATCAGCATGATTTCGCCGAACGCGATGATCGCCACCGGCGCGATGAACTGCGAGAGGTTGACGAGACTCGCGTTGGTGAGCAGGAAATCCCGGTTGGAAAATTCGAAGTACGCCGCGAGGATCATCGCCACGAGCAGAATGCGCAGCTCGGGCGCCCACGCGGAGAGCCATTGCCCGCGCGGGCGGGCAACGGCCCGCGCGGAGACTTCAGCCTTGCCAGTTTCGTTCACGGAGTTCATCACTCGTTCGTTACGCGCTGTTTGTTAAGACTTGATCGCGCCGCTCATCGGAACGATTTGCGGCTTGGTGGTCTTGCCTTCGAAACGCGTCGAGGTATTGAGGTACGGCTCGACCGTTTCCTTCGTCACGAACTTCAGACCCGTGTTGGTGTCGGCGGGGCCGACCAGACCGCCCGAGGCGAGCGTCACGAACGCCTGCATCACCGTGTAGAAGCCCTGCACGTACGGCTGCTGGTCGATCGTGAAGTCGAGATAGCCTTCGTGGATGAGCTGGACCGTGGTCGGCAGCAGGTCGAAGCCGCCGCCGTGCACGCCCTTCGAAGGCAGGTTGTTTTCCTTCATCACCTGCGCGACGCCCTGCGTGCTGCCCGCATCCACGGCGAACATGCCTTTCAGGTCCTGGTGGCCCAGGTAGAACGACTTGATCTTCGAAAGCTCTTCGTTGACGGTCGCGCCCGTGGCGACGGTCTGGATCTCGATCTTCTTGCCGGACTTCTTGATGGCGTCGCTCGCGCCGTCCAGACGCGGCTGGATGTTGAGCTGGCCCGGCGTGGCGATGAACAGGCCGACCAGGCCGCTGTCGATCAGGCTCACGATGCGCTCGCCCATCTGGTAGCCCGAGAGATACAGGTCCTGGCCGATATAGGCGAGGCGCGGATTCTTCTTGCCGCGCGGCGCGTCGGCGTTATAGGCGAACACCGGAATGCCCGCGTCGAGCGCCGCCTGAATGGGCTTGTCGAAGGCGGTGGGATCGACGATCGGCACCGCGATCGCATCGGCCTTCGCGGCGATGGCCGCATTCACGGCGCGCACCATTTCGCCCGCGTCGGACGTGGCCGAGCCGGTCCACTGATAGTCCATGTTGAGCAGCGAGCACGCGTCCTGAATACCGTATTGCGTCGGCACGAAGAACGGATTCGTGGTGACGTGATTGACGAACACGATCTTCCACTTCTTGTGCGAAGGAAAGCCCGATTCGGCGGCCTGCGCCGTGGAAATGAAGCCGCCGCCGCCCACCGCACCGAGCAGCGAAAGCGCCGCGCCCAGTCCCGCACCCTGCATCAGGCCGCGCCGGCCCGTGTCGATCAAGCTCTTACCGTCGTTTGCGTCATCCCGATCCTGCGCCATGTTTTCCTCCGGTCTTGTCATCGTGGTCGATGTAGGCGACTTTTCGTCGAAAAGCGTGCAGATACTGGCCAGTACCGGGGGAACGCGCGAGACATCCGCAGCGAACATGAGTTCGCCAGGCGCCGACGGTACCGCAAAAAGCTTAGTGCAGCGTGATGAGGCCTCCTAATCCATGTATACCCCTAACTACTCCATAAGCCCTGCCGTGGCGAGGATCGTCCATGACAAGCGGCTTACGCACCGCCTTTCGCCTCCTGCATATGCGGCGGCGGGCTGGCGAGCTTGGCCTGATCCATCGGCGCGGCGGCTTGCGGCCGCGTGGTGCGCGGCGCACCGCGTCCCGTGCCGGTGGACTTGCGGCGCGCGGCGTGGCGCTCGGTGGCGCGCTGCATGAGGCAGAACGCGCAGAGCAGCGCGCCGATCACGATACGCGTCCACCACGAGCTGAGCGTGCCGTCGAAGGTAATGAGCGTCTGGATCGTGCCCAGAATGCCCACGCCGAACACCGAGCCGATCACATAGCCCACGCCGCCCGTGAGCAGCGTGCCGCCGATCACGGTCGCGGCGATGGCGTCGAGTTCCATGCCTTGCGCCTGCAGCCCGTAGCCCGAGAGCACGTAGAGCGTAAACACCACGCCGCCGAGCGCCGAGCAAAAGCCCGAGAGCGCGTACACGCCGATCTTGGTGCGCGCCACCGGCAGGCCCATGAGCAGCGCGGAGCGCTCGTTGCCGCCGATCGCATAGACGTTGCGCCCAAAGCGCGTGAAGTGCGCGATGACGATGCCGGCAGCGAGCATGGCGATGGCCGTGAGCGAGCCCGTGGTGAGCGAGCCGCTGCCCACGGGAATGTTGAATTCGGACAGCGCGTGGAAACCGGGGTCGTTGATCTGGATGGATTCGGTGGTGATGAGAAAGCAGGTGCCGCGCGCGAGGAACATGCCCGCGAGCGTGATGATGAAGGGCTGCAGCCGGAAGAAGTGGATCAGCGCACCCATTGCCGCGCCATAGAGCGCGCCGCAGAGCAACACGAGCGGCACGACGACGAGCACGGGCCAGTGCAGCTTCTCGGTGCCCACGGCGCAGAGAATCGTCGTGAGCGCGACCACGGCGCCCACCGAAAGATCGATGCCGCCCGAGATGATCACGAATGTCATGCCGATGGCGACGATCAGCAGGAACGCGTTGTCGACCAGCAGCCCGAAGGCCACCTGAAGCGAGAAGAAGCCGGTGTACATGACCGAGCCGAAGCCGAACAGTACGGCAAACAGCACGACGGTCACGACGATGGGCAGCACGCGCGGATCGACGAAGCGGGTGGCGCCGCGCCGGCACGCTGCGAGCGTGTTCGAAAAGGACAGGGCAGGGCGGTTCATGCTCGGCTTCCCCCGAATGGGTGCATGGCGACTCAGGCGCGCGCGCGGCGCGCGAGCGCGATGCGTTTGAGTTGTTGAAAAGCGAAGGTGCGCGCGGCGGGCGACTGGATCAGGCACACGAGCAGCACGACCACGGCCTTCACGACGAGCGTGGCCTCGGGCGGCACGCCGATCGAATAGGTGGTGTAGGTGAGCGTCTGGATGATGAGCGCGCCGAGCACCGTGCCCGCGAGGCTGAAGCGCCCGCCCAGCAGCGACGTGCCGCCGAGCGTCACGGCGAGAATGGCGTCGAGTTCGAGCAGCAGGCCCGCGTTGTTGCCGTCCGCGCTGCGCACGTTCGAGCTGATGAGAATGCCTGCGATCGCGGCGGTCACGCCGCAGAACGCGTACGCGCCGAACACCACGGCCTGCGACGACAGGCCCGCTAGTCGCGCGGCCACCGGATTCACGCCGATCGAGCGGATGAACAGGCCGAGCGCGGTGCGGTTGACGATGAGGGCAGTGAGCACGGTCACGGCGAGTGCGATCCACACGGCGCACGGGATCAGTGCGAAATAGCCGCCGCCCGCGAACAGATAGCCCGGCGCGCCGATGGGGATGATCTGGCCGCCCGTGAGCAGCTGCGCCACGCCGCGGCCCGCCACCATCAGGATGAGCGTGGCGATGATAGGCTGCATGCCGACGAAGGCAACGAGCAGCCCGTTCCAGATGCCGGCGAGCAGGCCCACCGCGAGCGCCGCGCCGAACGCCAGGCCCACGCGTGAAGGATCGGCGGCGAGCACCGTGGCGGCCGCCGCACCCGCGATCGCCACGACGGCGCCCACGGAAATATCGATGCCGCGCGTGGCGATCACGAGCGTCATGCCGAGCGACACCACGACGAGCGGCGCGGCGCGCATGAGAATGTCGATGGGCGCGCCGAACAGGTGGCCGCCCAGCATCGTGATCGAGAGGAAATTGCCGCGATGCACGACATCGACGACGAACAGCGCGATGAGCGTCACCGCGGGCCACACCAGCGGATGCCGGATGACGAGCGAAAGCCAGGCGGGGAGGGCGGGGCGCGTCATCGACGGTCTCCGGCAATCAGGTCGTAGACTTCGTGCTCCGAGCGCGCCGCGCCCGACAGCTCGGCCACCTTGCGCCGGTCGCGCAGCACGGCGATGCGGTCGGAGACACGCACCACCTCGCTGATCTCCGACGAGATGAACAGAATGCCCAGGCCCTTCGCGCAGAGCGCGCGCACGCGGTCCATGATTTCGAACTTGGCGGCCACGTCGATGCCGCGCGTCGGTTCGTCGAGGATCAGCAAACGCGGTTTGGTTGCGAGCCAGCGCGCGAGCAAAACCTTCTGCTGGTTGCCGCCCGAGAGCAGGCCAATGGGCTGCTCGGCGTCGCGCGCCTTGATGCCGAGCTGCTCGATATATTCGTTGGCCAGTTCGCGCTGGCGTGAGCGGCGGATCATGCGCCACCAGCCGAGTTGCGCCTGCAGCGCGAGCACGATGTTTTCGCGGATCGACAGATCGGCGACGATGCCTTCCTTCTTGCGGTCTTCGGGACAATAGGCCATGCCGTGGCGCACGGCGTCGCGTGGCGAAGAAAGCTTCACGGCCTTGCCGTTGATGTGCACCGTGCCCGCATCGGCCTTGTCCGCGCCGAACAGCAGCCGCGCCGTTTCCGTGCGGCCCGAGCCGAGCAGGCCGGCGAGGCCCAGAATCTGGCCCGGCTGTACTTCCAGATCGAGCGGATTGAGTACGCCGCGGCGCGCCACGCCTTGCGCCGCGAGATACGGCTCGGCGTTCGTTACCAACGTTTCGCCGTGCGCCTCTTCGGCTTGCGTGAGCCGCTCGCCCGCGTTCTGCAGGCCCACCATCTTCGCGACCAGCGTTTGCACCGGCAGATCGGCGGCGAGATATTCGCCCTCGCGCTCGCCGTTGCGCATCACCGTGATGCGATCGGAGATCGCATAGGTCTGCTCGAGAAAATGCGTGACGAACAGGATCGCGATGCCCGACGCTTTCAGCTTGCGCAGCACCTCGAACAGGCGCGCGACTTCGCCCTCGTCGAGGCTCGAAGTCGGTTCGTCGAGAATCAGAATGCGCGCATCGACGGACACCGCGCGCGCAATCGCCACCATCTGCTGCATGGCGATGGGGTAGGTGTCGAGCGACTGCGTGACGTCGAGAGAGAGATTCAGTTCCGCGAGCGCTTCTTCTGCGCGGCGATGAATCGTTTTCCAGTCGATCAGGCCGAGGCCGCGCTTGCGCGGCTGGCGGCCTGCAAAAATGTTCTCCGCCACCGAGAGGTTCGGGCAGAGATTGACTTCCTGGTAGAGCGTCTGGATGCCGGCGGCTTCCGCCATCTGCGGCGTCGGGAAGTGCACCGCCTCGCCCGCGAGCCGTATCTCGCCGGCCTCGGGCTGGTGCACGCCGGTCAGCACGTTGATGAGCGTGGACTTGCCGGCGCCGTTCTGCCCCATCAGCGTATGGATTTCGCCGGGGTACAGACGAAAATCGACCCGGTCGAGCGCACGCACGCCGGGAAAGGTTCGGGTAAGACCGACGGTTTCGAGTATCGGGGAAACGCTCATGGGCAACCGTGAAAGAGGCCAGAGCGCGCGGGGTGCTATGTAAACCCTTTAAATACTAAGGGTTACGAAGCACACCGCGCCGCTTGCAGCGAAGTTTAGTACTTGCGCGACGGGAGCACCTGCGCCGCCACGTCCTCCGGGAACACCGTTTCGTTCGTCACGATGCGCTTGGGCAACTGCTTGCCCGCCACGACGTCCTTCACGGCGCTCATGAGTTGCGGCCCGAGCAGCGGGCTGCACTCCACATCGACGTTCATCTTGCCGGCGATCATCGCCTGGAAGCCGCCCTTGGTGGCGTCGAACGACACGACGCTGATGTCCTTGCCCGGCTTCATGCCCGCTTCTTCCATGGCCTGGATCGCGCCGAGCGCCATGTCGTCGTTATGCGCGTAGACGACGTTGATCTTGTTTCCATACGTCTTCGCGAACGCTTCCATGACCTGCTTGCCGCCGGCCAGCGTGAAGTCGCCGCTTTGCGACGCGATGATCTTGAACTTCGGATCGTTCTTGATCACTTCCATGAGGCCCGAGTGACGGTCATTGGCCGGCGCGGAGCCCACGGTGCCCTGCAGTTCGACGATATTGATCGGGCCGGGGTTGTCCTTGTAGTGATCTTCAAGCCACTTCCCCGCGCGGCGGCCTTCTTCCATGAAGTCCGAACCGATCATCGTCACGTAGAGCGACTGGTCCTTCACGTCGATGTTGCGGTCCGTGAGGATCACAGGAATCTTGGCGCGCTTGGCTTCCTGGAGCACCGGCTCCCAGCCCGATTCCACCACGGGCGAGAACGCGATCACGTCCACCTTCTGCGCGATGTACGAGCGGATCGCCTTGATCTGGTTTTCCTGCTTCTGCTGGGCGTCCGAGAACTTGAGGTTGATTCCGGCGTCTTTGGCGGCCTGTTTGACCGACACCGTGTTCGCCGTGCGCCAGGCGCTTTCCGCGCCGACCTGCGCAAAACCTAGCGTGATCTGTTTGTCTTCGGCGTGTGCGACACCCGCCGCCAACGAGAAAGCGGCCGCCGCAGCGACCAACCCGCTTACCATGCGTGTTGCCAGTTTCATGCGTGTCTCCGATGTAGCTCTGCGCGTTGTATTTCTTTAATTCATGGCGCTACACCCGCGTCCATCACGGCCGGACAGTATCACGAGAAGTATCGCGCCATCCCTGGCCTTCGGTTATATCCTCTCGGTATACCGTTAGCCGCCCCTGCTGACCACAATAGACAAACTATATGCAACGGCTGAAACGGATTCGATTAGCGTTTTCCCGATAATCGCAGTCCATATAGTCATGCTATTTATAGGACTTTCTCACTAAGTGGGCAAAGCCATGAACACCCGTAAGCCCAAGCTTCGCTCGGCCGCGTGGTTCGGCACCACGGATAAAAACGGCTTCATGTACCGGAGCTGGATGAAGAATCAGGGAATACCGGATCATGAGTTCGCCGGCAAGCCGATTATCGGCATCTGCAATACGTGGTCCGAACTCACGCCCTGTAACGCGCATTTTCGCAAGCTCGCCGAGCACGTCAAACGAGGCATCTACGAAGCCGGCGGATTTCCTGTCGAGTTTCCCGTGTTCTCGAACGGCGAGTCGAACCTGCGGCCCACGGCCATGTTCACACGCAACCTGGCTTCGATGGATGTTGAGGAATCCATACGAGGCAATCCGGTCGATGCCGTCGTGCTGCTGGTGGGCTGCGACAAGACCACGCCCGCCCTGCTGATGGGCGCAGCGAGCTGCGACGTGCCTGCGATTGCCGTGACCGGCGGCCCGATGCTCAACGGCAAGCACGAAGGGCGCGATATCGGTTCGGGCACCGTGGTGTGGCAACTGAGCGAGCAGGTGAAGGCGGGCAGGATTTCGATCCACGAGTTCATGTCGGCGGAATCGGGCATGTCGCGCTCGGCGGGCACCTGCAACACCATGGGCACGGCTTCGACCATGGCGTGCATGGCCGAAGCGCTGGGCGTCACGCTGCCGCACAACGCGGCGATTCCGGCGGTGGACGCGCGCCGCTACGTGCTCGCGCACATGTCGGGCATGCGCATCGTGGAGATGGCGCTCGAAGACCTGCGCCTCTCGAAGCTGCTTACGCGCGCGGCGTTCGAGAACGCCATTCGCACGAACGCGGCGATCGGCGGCTCGACCAATGCGGCGATCCACCTGAAGGCGATCGCGGGACGCATCGGCGTGCCGCTCGAACTCGACGACTGGACGCGCATCGGGCAAGGTACGCCGACCCTCGTCGACCTGCAGCCTTCGGGCCGCTTTCTGATGGAGGAGTTCTATTACGCCGGCGGCTTGCCCGCTGTGCTGCGGCGCCTCGGTGAAGCGAATCTGCTGCCGCATCCCGATGCGCTCACGGCCAACGGCAAAACGCTATGGGAAAACGTGCGCGAAGCCCCCATTCACAACGCCGAAGTCATTCGCCCGCTCGATAATCCGCTCGTGAAAGACGGCGCGCTGTGCGTGCTGCGCGGCAATCTCGCGCCGAACGGGGCGGTATTGAAGCCGTCGGCGGCCACGCAGAAGCTGTTGAAGCATCGCGGGCCTGCCGTGGTGTTCGAGAACTTCGACGACTACAAAGCGCGCATTGGCGACCCCGATCTCGACGTCACGGCCGATTCGGTGCTCGTCATGAAGAACTGCGGGCCCAAGGGTTATCCGGGCATGGCCGAAGTGGGCAACATGGGCCTGCCGCCCAAGCTGCTTGCGCAAGGCGTGACCGACATGGTCCGCGTGTCGGACGCGCGTATGAGCGGTACGGCGTACGGCACGGTGGTGCTGCACGTGGCCCCTGAAGCGCGCGCGGGCGGCCCGCTCGCGATCGTGCGCGACGGCGACTGGATCGAACTGGATTGCGAGAGTGGAGTGCTGCGCGTGGATATCAGCGACGAGGCGATCGTCGCGCGACTCGACGAATGGGCTGCGAACCAGCAGCCCATCCCCGCCGATCGCAGCGGTTATCGCAAGCTTTATGTCGAGCACGTGTTGCAGGCCGACGAGGGCTGCGATTTCGACTTCCTGGTGGGATGCCGCGGCTCGGACGTGCCTAGCCACTCGCATTGACATTCGGAATCCCTATCAAATCGCGCAGCGCCTAAAGGCGTAACCATCAAGCTGCCTTCGGCGCCCGCTCTTCTGCGCCGAGGCAGTTCAGGCCCATGAGCGTCGCCTCGACGGCTTCGTCGAGCGGCGTATGCGGCTCGCGCCCGAGTTCGCGGACGAGGCGGGCGTTGTCGAGCTGCAACGGCTCGCTCCACAAATAGCGCATCTCCATCAGTTCACGCAGCGTCGTCACGAAGGGCGAGATGGCGCGCATGAGGGCCCAGGCGAAGGGCTTGCTCTGCGGCTTCAGTCCGTGGCGCCGGGCGACGCGGCAGATCGCTTCGACGAACTGCGAGCCATCGGCATCCCAGTGGCCGGCCATGTGGAACACCGCGAACGCGGGCAGCGTGTCGCGCCGCTCGATCAGCTCGAGCATCGTGCGCGCGACGTCGGGCACGTACGACCACGCGTGGCCCACGCCGCGCGTACCCGGCTGGCGCACGACCTGCACCGGCTCGTCACGCTTCACGATCCCTTGCGCAAACCAGCTATTGCCCACGTGCGGCCCGAAAAAGTCGCCCGCGCGCACGACGATCGAGCGCACGCCATGCTCGCTCGCGGCCCGCATGCGCCGCTCCAGTTCCACGCGAATCGCGCCCTTGCGGGTGAGCGGCTGCTGTGGGGAATCTTCGCGCAGTACCGGGAAGGTGTCGGGCCCGAAGTTATAGACGGTGCCCGGCAGCACGACGGTCGCGCCCACGGCGGCCGCGGCGGCGAGCGTGTTGTCGATCATCGGCAGCACGACCTCGGCCCAGCGCCGGTACCCGGGCGGGTTCACGGCGTGCACGATCACCGCGCAACCCTGCGCTGCGCGTACCACCGCTTCGCGAGAGAGCGCATCGCCGTCGACCCACTCGATGGCGCCGGCGGCAGCCGTGTCCGGCGCACCGCCGCGCCGCAGCGCGCGGACTTGCCAGCCGGCGTCGAGCAACTGGTGCGCGACTTCGCTGCCGATTCCGCCGCTGGCGCCGAGTACGAGGGCGCGGTTCTGTCGATTGATGGGGGTGGCGTTCATGCGGGTTCTCCTGACGGGTGAGCTGTGATGAGGGGCATTCTGCGCCGCTTGCCGTCAATAGAAAATTGGCGAAAATAGACCATAAGCTATACATTTATGCATAGCCTGCGATCTGAATTGGGGACGAAGTATGGCCGACAAGGAACCGAACTGGGAGTGGTATCGGAGCTTTCTGCAGGTCCTGGAAAGCGGCTCGCTCTCGGCGGCCGCCCGCGCGCTGGGCATCACGCAGCCGACCGTTGGGCGCCACATCGAAAGTCTGGAGGCGGCGCTGGGACTCACGCTGTTTACGCGCTCGTCCGATGGTTTCTCGCCAACCGAGGCAGCGAATGAGTTGCGGCCGTACGCCGTCGGCCTTGCGATGACGACGGCCGCCTTGCGCCGAGCGGCGAGCGGTCACGGATCGGGCGTGCGCGGGACTGTGCGTTTGACGGCGAGCGAAGTCATCGGCGTCGAGGTCTTGCCGCCGATCCTGGCGGCGCTGCGCAACGACTATCCGGAGCTGAGGATCGAACTCGTGCTGTCAAACAGGGCGGACGACCTGCTGCGTCGTGAAGCGGACATCGCGATACGCATGTTCCGGCCAGTGCAGGAGGCGCTGATCGCCAGGCGTGTTGGCGCGATCGACGTCGGGCTGCATGCCCACGAACGCTATCTGGCGCTTCATGGCGTGCCGAAGTCGATGAAAGAGCTGACGCGCCATTCGATCATCGGCTTCGATCATGAGAACGCGTTCATTCGTTCGGTTCAGCCCAGGTTCGCAGCCTACAGCCGTCATAACTTTGCATTTCGCGCCGACAGCGACCTTGCCCAGTTGGCCGCGATACGCGCTGGATTCGGCATCGGCGGGTGCCAGTCGCCGTTGGCGGCAAGAGACCCGAAGCTGGTTCGCGTTCTACGCGACGAGTTCTCGCTGAGTCTGGATACGTGGGTCGCCATGCATGAGGATCTGCGCACGAGCACGCGTTGCACCGTAACTTTTGCGGCGCTGGCGTCTGGGCTTGGTGCTTATATACAAGGACAAGGCGCGTAACGATTGCCTCAACGCGGCGCACGGCCTGCCCGCGCATACGAAGCGAGCATCGTCGCGAGTTCCTGAGCGGCGGGCGTGAGGGGCACGGCCGCGCGCTGCAGCAAACAGACCTGCTGCGCCGCCGGCCGCTCGGCGATCCTGATGCGCGCGAGCCGCTCGGCAAACGGGCCGCGCGTGGCGACCACCGACGACTCCAGCGCGAGGCAATCTGTTTCGCTGACCCAATGCAGCGTTTCGAAGAGCCCCTCCACCGTTGCGACGATGCGCGGCGGCGGCAAGCCGTGGTCGGCGAAGAACGTCGTGAGCCGGCTCGAAGCGAAGGCGTCCGCGATATTGGGCGAGCGCGTCGCGAGCCAGTCGCAGTGCGTGAGCGAGCGCAGCGAGCGCGCCCCAGCCTTCGGATGGTCGCGGCGGCAGACGACCACCGGGTCCGACGGGTAAAGCTCCGTCACCGAGAGATCGGTCGTATCGGTCTGGTCAGAAACGAGTGCGAGCGCGAAATCGAGCGTGCCTTCGCGTATCCACGAAATCATCATGCGCGACGTTCCCGTGCGCAGACGCAGCGCCACGCGTGGAAACCGCGTGCTGTACTGCCCGAGCACGGGCACGAGCGCGTCCATGAGCGGATCGGTCGTCAGGCCGAACGCCACTTCGCCCGCGTAGTCGCCGCGCAGTTGCTGCGCCTCTTCGCTCGCGCGCTCGCACTCGCCGAGAATCGACGCCGCTCGTACCAGCATGCGCTGCCCGAGCACCGTGAGCGTCACGCCGCGATTCGTGCGTGTGAGCAGCGGGCCGCCCAGTTCGACTTCGAGATTCTGCAGCTGCTGCGTCACGCCGCTTTGCGCCACGCCGAGCGCGCGCGAAGCTGCCCGCACACTGCCGCGCTGGGCAACGGCGACGAAGACGCGCAACTGGGAAAGCGTGAGGCTCATGGGCGACGAATGGCTGTGATCGGTATGAGTGATCATGATAGACGAATTCGGGCTTTTCCCGAACGCAGCGTCGCCCTACCATCGGTCGGACAGGAGACCCCCACGTTCACTGATCGCTCATCATGAAAAAAATCCCGTCGATCCTTCTTTCGCTCGCGCTGGCCCTGAGCAGCAATGCCTTCGCGCGCGAGGGCGACATCGTGCGCCTCGGCATCGATCCGACCTATCCGCCCATGGACGCCAAGGCGCCCGACGGCTCGCTCAAAGGCTTCGACGTCGATCTCGGCAACGAGATCTGCCGCCGTATTCACGCACATTGCCAGTGGGTCGAGCTGGAGTTTTCGGGCATGATCCCGGCGCTGCAGGCGCGCAAGATCGACGCGATCATGTCGTCGATGGCGATCACCGCGAAGCGCGAGCAGCAAATCCTCTTCACGTCGAAGCTGTTCCAGTTCAAGTCGCGGCTCGTCGCACGCAAGGGCGCCCCGTTCGGCGCTACCGTGCAGTCGCTGGCCGGCAAGTCGGTGGGCGTGCAGGCGGGCACGCAGTTCGAGACCTACGCGCTCGCGAACTGGGCGCCGGCGGGCGTGCATGTCGTCACCTACAAGAGCCAGGACGAAGTGTTCGCCGACCTCGTCAACGGGAGGCTCGACGCCGCGCTGCTGGGCTACGTCGAAGCGGATTACGGCTTCCTGCGCACACCGCAGGGCAACGGTTTCGCGTTTGCCGGCGGCCCGATTTCGATGGGCGACCGTGGCACGGGCATCGGCATGCGCAAGGACGAAACGGCGCTGCAGGCGCAGATGAACGACGCGATCGCGTCCATGCTCAAGGACGGCACCTACGCGCAGATTGCGCATCGCTATTTCGACTTCGATCCGTACGGAAACTGAGCGGCAACTGCGCCGCTGCACACATTTTTGAAACCGCATTGAATTCATGAACCCGCAATCGATTCCGCTCCTGCGCGCCACGCCGGGCACGCACCGCGAACTGACCAGCTTCCATTTCGGCCCCACCGACGCACCCCAGAAGGTCTATATCCAGGCGTCGCTGCACGCCGACGAAACGCCCGCCATGCTGACGGCGGTGTTGTTGCGCACGCAACTGGCGGAGCTCGAAGCGCAGGGCGCGCTCGCCGCGCAGGTGGTGCTCGTGCCGCTCGCCAATCCCGTGGGCCTGAACCAGCATGTGCTCGGCCAGTTCATCGGCCGCTTCGATCTCGCGAGCGGCAAGAACTTCAACCGCCATTTCCACGCGTTTCCGAAGCTGCTCGCGCGCGCGAAAGAGACGCTCGGCGCGGACGTCGAGCGCAACCGCGAGCTGATCCGGCAACTGATGCGCGAAGCACTCGACGCGCAGGAGCCGCTCACGGAATTCGATTCGCTCCAGCTGGCGCTGCTCAGGCTCTCGCACGACGCCGATCTCATCATCGACCTGCATTGCTCGCTCGAGGCGGTCATGCACGTGTACACGAGCGAGGCCGGCTGGCCCGATGTCGAGCCGCTCGCCCGCTACCTCGGGTCGCGCGCGCAACTGCTCGCCACCGACTCGGGCGCGCAGGCGTTCGACGAGGCGCATAGCCTGCTGTGGTGGCAACTGCGTCAACAGATGCCGGCCACGCAGCCCGTGCCCGCCGGACCTACCGCCGTGACGATCGAGTGCCGCGGCCAGCGCGACGTGTCGTGGGAAGCCGCGCAGCAGGACGCCGACGCGCTGATCGATTATCTGCGCTGGCGCGGTGCGCTCACCGGCGGCGACGTGAAGCCGCTGCCGGAACTGCTGATGCCTGCCACGCCGCTGGCCGGCAGCGCGCAATTCTATGCGCCGTGCAGCGGCATTCTCGTGCACCGCGCGAAAATCGGCGCCTGGATCCGCGAGAACGACCCGCTCTTCGACATCGTCGATCCGATGACGGGCGCAACGACGACAGTGAAGAGCACCGCGGAAGGTGTTTTCTATATGCGCAGGGCGATTCGCTTCGTTACCGCCGGCGCGCCGCTCGGACGCGTAACGGGCACGCGGCCGATACGCAGTGGCGTGCTGCTGGGGGCTTGAGGGGAGGGTTTCGGGTCAGGAGTGCCGCGCTTTGTCCATCGGCACGATCACGCGCACCCAGAGGCCGCCCTCGGGATGATTGCCGATCTTGAGCTTCGCGTTGCACAGGCGCGCGAGGCGCCGCACGATCGACAGGCCCATGCCCCAATGCGAGTCGAGCCGCAGGCTCGCCGCGCGCGAGGCCGGCAACGGTGACGCCGGCGCGTCGCCCTCGGGCAGACTCGCGGCTACGCCTTCGCCGTGATCCCGCACGCTCAAGGTCCACGAGCGCGGCCCGCGTGCCGTGCAGATCTCGATGGGCGGCTTGCCGTGCGCCTGGGCGTTGCCCACGAGATTGTCGACGAGCCGCACGAGCGCGGAGCGCGGCAGCGCAAACGCCTTGCCGGCGTCCAGCCGGAGCACGATGCTCGCGTGCGCGTTCGCACCGTAGACGAAGCGGTCCTTCAGATACGCGTCCACGTTCACGGGCGCATGATTCGCGCCGCCCTGGCCGGCCGTGTCGACGAACTGGCGCGCGAGGTCCTGGAAGAGGTCGATGTCCTCGACGAGCGCCACGCGCAAGTTCCAGCGCGTGACGCTCATGGCATAGGCGCGCAACCGCGCAACGCGCGATTCGGTCTGCCGCAGGAACGCGGCGAAGGTGGCCGACTGGTCTTCGACCACGCCGCTGCGGCGGCACAACAGATCGCCGATCGCGCGGGCTGGGCCATGCAGCTTGCGCGGGCAATCCAGGGGCGCGAGCGCGGGTGCCGGCCCGGTTTCGCTCGTCGCGACGCGCAGGGTGGCGATCATGGCGAGCAGATCGTGGCGCACCGTCCGCAGCCACCAGGCGCGCAATGCGAACAGCAGCACGCAGAGCGCCAGCATGAGCGCCGCGAACCGCGCATCGAACCAGCGGATGACCCTCTTCAGGCGCGTGACGCCAGACGAACAGGCTTCGCGCAGATAGGAGGCGTTCGACGCCGTGCCGGCATTCGGCGCCCAGATGGCATCGCGCAGATGGGGCGCGACCTCGGGGCCGAGATTGACGATGTCCGGCCTGATCGACACCAGCGGGGCGATCCCACGGACGCTCGCACCTTGCGCGGCCAGTTCCAGTTCCAGTTCGGCCTCCTGCTGCTGGGCGGCCTGCGGCGGGGAAGCCGGTTCGAATGCCGTGTCGCCGAAATAGAGCAGTGACTCCGCATCGAGATATCGAAAACCGACTTGCACCAGCATCAGCGACGCTATCCACAGCAGGAATATCCGGGCAAACAAAACAATCACCTTTCTTTTTTTGACATCGAAGTTTGACTTGCGCCCGCGGGCGCACGGTTGAAATAGCCGCAAATTTGGCTATGACCGGCATTGTCCGCGAAGTGTGCGAATTTCTATTCGTGGAAAAGCGCCGGAATTTGCGCTAATGCCGTTCAGTTAAGGTCTTTTTTAAGGTACCGAACGGAGTAACGCGAGGGGCGGGACTTGACGACCCGGTCGCATGCGCGGCCGGGTCGTTTTTCGTTGGGAAGAGACTTCAGCCGCTCCCGC
>NZ_JBFRCL010000024.1:0-132595 GCF_040965695.1 Paraburkholderia sp. BR10937 | reverse complement strand
TACGCACGCAAGGTCCAGCAGGGCAAGCGACATAACCAGGCGCTCATCGCACTGGCACGGCGACGCTGCGACGTCCTGTTTGCCATGCTGCGAGACGGCACCTTTTACGAACCCAAGTCAGCCCCTAGCGCTTGACGAACCACATAGGGGCACCCCCCGGCGAATGTGCGATATGGTCGATGTCCGACCGAGATGGCTGGTCGGGCCACTCAGTCGGCGCAATCGTATGCCGTCTTTCGCTCAGGGGGGCGGCTTTGTAATTGGAGGAAAGAGTTCAGGTAAGGAATGCCTGCATTTCTTACCTTTCCTTTCCTCACGCTGCTTCGTCGCGCACCGGCGGCGCAAAGCGCAGCGCTACCGCAATGCGGTTCCATGCGTTGATATTCGCCACGGTGGCGGTCAAGAACGCCATCTGCTCGCCGGGAAACTGGCGCGCCACGTCCTCGTAGAGCGCGTCGCTCACACCGTGATGGAGCTTTGCGGTCAGCGCTTCCGTGTAAGCCAGCGCGGCGCGTTCACGTTCGCTGAAGCATTCCGGCGCCTCGTGCCAAGCGGCCACGAGATCGAGCTTGACGCGCGGCACGGCTTTCTCGCGCGCAATGTTGAGGTGGTACTGGATGCAGAACGCACAGCCGTTGATTTGCGAGGCGCGGATTTTCAGCAGCTCGGTGAGCGGCTTTTCGAGCCCCGAGGCGTCGACCGCCTTGCTCATGGCGGAGAGCGCGGCGGCCACCGGGGCGGCGTCGCGTACGAAGGTTTCGTAAGCAATGCGGGTAGAAGTGCTGGACATGACTGGACCTCGCGAAGTTTGGCCGTTAATATCAGAGCACGAACATCATATTCGAACTCTGACATCATGCGCAAGACAGCGAAGAAAGACCCGGCTTCGGAAGGGGGCGGGCCCACGAGCGCCATTCCGGCGGTCGGCGAGGGCAAGCGCGGCGAGGCGGGCTATTTCGGCTACCTGCTCCGCCAGGCGGGTGCGGCGCACCGTTTGCGCATGGAACGCGCGCTCGACGATCTCGGCATTACGCCGCCGCAATTCGTCGTGCTGACCATGCTGGCCGCCTACCCCGGCATTTCGGGCGCCGATCTCGCGCGGCTCGCGGCGCTCACGCCGCAAACGGTGAGCGTGATCGTCGCGAATCTGGAGCGTGGCGGCGCGATCGTGCGTCGCCCGCACGCGGTGCATGGGCGCATTCAGCAGATCGACGTGACCGATGCGGGCGAAGCGCTGCTCAGGCAGTGCCGCACGCGCGTGAAGAAGCTGGAGGCGCGCATGGCCGCGGGTTTCACGGCCGAAGAGGAGCAGGTAATACGCCGCTGGCTGGTGAGCGTCGCGCGTGAGGACGACGCGGGCTGAATGCAGCCGCGTCGTCCTCGCGTTACTGCGAAGCGCTCTTCGCTTGCGCGAGGCTGCACGAATGGTCGAGCAGGCCTTCCGCCGTGCCGGTCCCGCCATCGACATCGAGCCCGCTGTTCACGACGAGCCAGCCGTCGTGCTTTGCATCGGGGCCGGCGCCCGTCACGAGTATCGTCTGCACGGCCATCGTCTGTTGCGGGCCGAGATCGCGCTCGACCACGCGAAAAGGATTGTTGTGGTCCGAGAGGCTCGTCACGCGCGTGACGCGGTAGCGCGAGCCGTCGAGCGTGGTCCAGCGCCACGTGCCCGGCGCGATGTCGCCATACGGCGCGAGCGCCTTCGTAATGTCGGGGCGCATGCAATCGACGTGAATATGCAGTTGATTCTGTGTGCGGCGCTCCGAGGAATTGATTTCGAGGCCGAGCTGGTTACCGGCGAGCGGCATGCCGATCTTCGCCCCCACGAAGCGTCCCGCGCTCCATGCGCCGACCCAGTACTCAGGCGCGCCGCCGTAGAGAATTTCGGGACTCTCGATGCCGGCCACGCGGTCGGTGGGAATCACGAGATACTGTGCGCGCCCTGCGATGTCCTTGAGCACGGCATAGCGCTTCTGGAAATCGACGGTGGTGCAGGGGCCGGGCTGGCCCTTGTCGCGCATGTTCGGCACGCACTGGCCGCCGACGACTTTCCACAGACCGTTGGAATCGACCGCGGAGAGGCGCACACAGGCGCCGGTGGCGGCGAGCGCAACGACGGCCGCCGTGGCGACGGCAAGCCGGGACATCCGCATGAAAGGGGCAAGGCGCAAGGATCGCATCGGCACGAAGTGTCTGGGTTCATTCGATCAAACGCGCCGCGCTGCGAAGCCTGCACGCGTCGCGGCGCGACGCAGCGCGCAGTGTAGCGCAATGGCCGTGACAGTCGCTTGTGCGCGGTTGGCGCGGCTTATTTGCGGCGCGGATGAAACGTGACCGGTTGCGTGTTCGATGCGTCCGTTGCCGCGGGCGTCGGCCCGCACGTTCCGCAGGTGCCGCAGCCGTCGCCGCAATCGCCGGTTGCGCCATTGGGCTGCACGAAACGCCCGAGGCGCTGCGCAAATGTACTACGTTGCGAACGCAACAATCTCGCGGCCAATGCTGCCTGCACGCGCGTGGCCGTTTTCGGCGCGAGCTTGCGCAGCGTATAGACGAAGCTCGCCGCCACGAGCAGCGCGATCACCGCATATTGCGCGACGAGTCTGGCGCTCATACGAAGTGCCTCGCGATCTGATACGTGACGAACGAGGCCGCATAGGCCACGACCAACATGTAGCCGAACGACACCACGACGGCGCGCCACGAGCGCGTTTCGCGGCGAATCACGGCGAGCGTGGACATGCATTGCGGTGCGAACGCGAACCACACCATCAGCGAGAGTGCGCTGGCGAGCGAGAAGTTCTGCGCGAGCGTGTGGCCGAGCGCGGCGGTATCCGCGTCGCCGCCTGCTACCGAGTACACCGTGGCGAGCGCGGCCACCGCCGTTTCGCGCGCGGCGAACGCGGGGATCAGCGAAAGGCTCATTTGCCAATTGAAGCCGAGCGGCGCGAACGGCCATTGCAGCGCGCGGCCCAGATAGCCGGCGATGGAGTAATCGATGGCGGGCAGCGTCGCGCCTGCGGGCGGCGAGGGGAACGTGGAGATGAACCACATCAGCACGGTGAGCGCGAGGATGATGCCCGTGAGGCGCTTGAGGAAGATCGCGCCGCGCTCCCACAGGCCGATGGCGACGTCGCGTGCGCGCGGCAGCCGGTACGAGGGCAGTTCCATGAGCAGCGCGTGTTCGCGGTGGTCGCGGCGCAGCTTCTTCATGACCCAGCCCACCGCCATCGCACCGACGATGCCGGCGGCGTAGAGCGCGAAGAGCACGAGGCCCTGCATGTTGAACACGCCGAAGATCATGCGGTGCGGAATGAAGGCGCCGATCAGCAGCGCATAAACGGGCAAGCGCGCCGAGCACGTCATGAGCGGCGCGACGAGGATCGTGGCGAGCCTGTCGCGCGGATCGGAGATGCTGCGCGTGCCCATCACGCCGGGAATCGCGCACGCGAAGCTCGACAGCAGCGGAATGAACGAGCGCCCGGTGAGACCCACGGCCACCATCATGCGGTCGAGCAGGAAGGCCGCGCGCGGGAGATAGCCCGACTCCTCCAGTACGAGGATGAAGAAGAACAGCACCAGAATTTCGGGCAGAAAGCCGAGCACGGTGCCGACGCCGCCGAACAGCGCGTCCGTCACGAGGCTGCGCAGCGGGCCGTCGGGCAGCGCCGCGCCGGCGGCCGTGCCGAGCCAGGTGAAGCCGTCGCCGATGGCGTCGGTGAGCGGCTTGCCGAGCGAATACACGGCCTGGAACACGAGGAACATCACGAACGCGAGGATTAGCGGGCCGAGCAAGGGATGCAGCGCGAAGCGGTCGATGGCGTCGTCGCGCGCGTCGGTGGCGCGCGGCATCGTCACGGCGCTCGCGAGGATCGCGCGCACCGTGCCGTGCAGGTCGTCGCTCGCGGCTGCAGCGCCTGCTGGCGGTTGTGTCTCTTCAGCCGTCGTGCGGTCGATCAGCTCGATGAGCGCTTGCGCGCCGCCGCGCCGCACGGCCACGGTTTCGACCACGGGCATGCCGAGCCGGCGCGCAAGCTCGCCGACGTTCACCTCGACGCCGCGGCGCCTGGCGGCGTCCATCATGTTCAGCGCGAGCACCATCGGGCGTCCCATGCGCTGCACTTCGAGCACGAAGCGCAGATGCAGGCGCAGATTCGTCGCGTCGGCCACGCAGACGATCAGATCCGGCGCGGCCTCGCCCGGGTAGCGGCCGAGCAGCACGTCGTGCGTCACGCGCTCGTCGGGGCTCGTCGAATTGAGGCTGTACGCGCCCGGCAGATCGAGCAGCTGCACCTTGCGCCCGGAGGGCGTAGCGAAGCGCCCCTCCTTGCGCTCGACCGTCACGCCCGCGTAATTGGCGACTTTCTGACGCGCACCGGTCAGCAGATTGAAGAGCGCGGTCTTGCCGCAGTTGGGATTGCCGACGAGCGCCACGCGCAGCGGCGTAACCGGGACCAGGCTCATTGCGCGGTCTCCCCGTTCGTCGTCACGTTCACGCGCTGCGCTTCCGCGCGGCGCAGGGCAAAGCGGGTCGAGCCGATCTGCACGAGCAGCGGGTCCGCGCCCCAGGGTGCGCGCGCAACCACGCGCACGGGCTCGCCCGCAACGAAGCCGAGGTCGCGCAGACGCTGCGCGATCGGGTCGGGGGCATGGATATCCTCGACACGCTCCACGAGGGCGGTCGCTCCTTTGGACAGATCGGTCAGACGCATAGGTGGAGGGCTTGCTTACAACGAATGAGAACCGTTCTCATTGTAGCGGCAGCGCGGTCGTTGTGGCGGCAAATGCGCCTCGGGTCCGTCGAGGTGGGCGGGGAACCCGCGGCCGAGGCGGGGTAGCGGCGGCGCGTGCGCTCATTTGCCGCAGTTGCGCGCGGTGTCCGGCGCGAAGGCGGTTTATTCCGGATCGCTAATCAAACGATCGGCGCGGCAAGCATGCGCCGCGCGGCGTGCTCGTTGCCAGGGTGGCCCGTGCGCTCAAATCTCCGGCGCAGGCAGCGTCCCGAGAATCGCTTCGAACGCGAGACCGATTGCGAGCAGCCTGCGGTCGCCGCCGGCCGGTCCGTCGAGTTCGAGCCCGACTGGCAGGCGCGCGTCGACAAGGCCCGCGGGCAGCGCGAGGCCAGCAATGCCGGCGTTGCTCGCGGGATCGGTGTTGCGCAGATACGCCTCCATCTCGTCGATCGGCGCCGCGCCGTCGATCGACACGCGAGACGATCCGTTCAGTTCGTCGATCGGCACGGCGGCGAGCCGCGTCGTGGGGAAGAGCAGCGCGTCGAGGCCGCTGGCCGCGAAAGTCTGCGCATAGAGCTGCTGCAGGCGCGGCCGCCACACCGTCATCGCGCCGTGATAGTCGCCGCCGCGCGCGTCGGCGAGCACGGCGTCGTAGGCCGCGCGCACGTCGGGGCTCGCAATGCGCGCGGCGACTTCGGCCACGGTTTGCGCCGGTGCGTGGTTCGCAACGAGCCATGCGGCGAGATCGTCGATGGGCTCGTGCAGTGCGATTGCGTAGCTCACGCGGTCGTTCAGCGCGAGCAGCTCGCTCATTTCGACCGGCACGAACGTGACGCCTGCGGCTTCGAGCTTCGCGAGCGCGGCGCGCGCCACGTCTTCGAGCGCGGCTTCGAGGCCTTCCCACAGCGGCGCGGGCAGGCCGACGCGCAGATTCGTCACGGCGGCTGGCGAGAGCGGCCCGTGTCCGGTGATCACGGCGTCGAGCAGCGCGACATCGGCGACCGTGCGCCCCATCGGCCCGACCGTGTCGCGCGTATGACTGATCGGCACGACGGCCTGCGGGTCGTGATAGCGGCGTTGCGTGCCGCCGTCGCCCACGCTCGGGCGCAAGCCGACGATGCCGCACAGCGCGGCGGGTATGCGCGTGGAGCCGCCGGTGTCGGTGCCGAGTCCGGCGGGCACGATGCGTGCCGCAATGGCGGCCGCTGTGCCGCCGGAGGAGCCGCCCGGAATTCGTTCGGGATCCCAGGGGTTGCGCACGGGCCCCGCATGCGGCGCGAGATTCGTGCTGGTGATGCCGAATGCCAGCTCGTGCATGTTGGCCTTGCCGAGCAGGATTGCGCCGGCATCGACGAGGCGCTGCACCGAAGGCGCGTGACGCGCGGGCACGAAGCCTTCGAGCGCGGGCGTGCCCGCCGAGGTCTGCAGGCCGCGCGTATTGATGTTGTCCTTCACGACCACGGGCAGCCCGGCGAGCGGCAGACGCGCACGCTCGCTGGCGCCGAGCGCGTCGATGCGCTGCGCGGCGGCGAGCGCGCCTTCCACGTCGAGCACGGTTAGCGCGTTGAGGTTGGAGAGCGCCTGCGCGCGCGCGAGCAGCGTGGCGACGTAGTCGGCGGCCTTCAATTGTCCGGCCTGGATGGCCTCGACGGCTTGCGTTGCGCTCAGTTCCAGTTGCTGGTCGACAGTCCAGGTCATGCAGCGTTCTCCTCGTGCGGCTATACAGCCATGCTAACAACGCACGCGTTTTACGTTGTGGCGCTACTTCTTCAGGAGGCGCAGCGCGAAGCGTGCGAGCGTGGGCACGAGCGTTGGCCGCAAGAGGCGCGCGTCGTAGCCGCTCATGCGCGCGTCGTTTTCTTCGAGGCAGAGTTCGATCATCTCGCGCGGTTCGAGCGAGTCGCCCAGCACCTCGCGGTTCGCAGGCAGGAAGTTCGAGTCGCGCGCGTTGCCGCTGGCGTCGATACCTCGCGCGATCGCGAGCCGCTCCCACACCAGCATGAACCAGATGGCGGCCACGCGCACGGAATGCCACGGCCTGCGCCACCAGGGCATGGTCTTGCGATACCACGCCACCCAGTTGACGAAGAAGAGGATATGGCGCGCCTCTTCCTGAATCACCGGTTCGAAGGTTTCGACGAGGTCTGGCGGGAAAAAGCCCGAGCGCTGCGCCGAGCGAAACAGGCCGAACGCGAAGAAGCTGTCGATGCACTCGCTATAGCCGGTGAACATCCACGCCCACTCCGCCTTTTTGGGCGGCGGGTATGCGGGTTCAGGCGCAAGTTCGATGCCGTAGGCCTGCACGAGGTGCGAGAGCACGACCTTGTGGCGCGCTTCCTCGGCCGCATCCATTTCGATGGCTTCGCGCAGCAGCGGGTCGCTCAGGGTTTGCGCGTAAGTCAGCACGCGGATCGAGGCGCGGCCTTCGGTCTGCACCGCGATGTCCCAGATCGGCAGCGACGTGAGGCGGCTGAGCGCGTCGGGCTCGAGCTTTGGCCAGTCGAGCACGGCGGGGCGGTACGGGTCGTGGGTGTCGAGCAGCATCCGGCAGAACATCTTGCGGTGTTCGTCCGATCCGATCCTGATGGGCCCTGGCGTGCCGTGAGTCCAGCGCCGCAGTGCGGCGTCGTAGTCGGAGAGGAAGGCTGCGCCTTCGTCCGGATGCGTCAGGGTTTCGGACATGAGCATCTAATCTGAAGGGGGTATGACTCCTATTCTGTCACAACCGTAAGGAAGCATGCGCGCTCACGCGCAGCGGCGCTGCTGGTCGATCCACATGCGCGCCCAGCGGCAGGCGTAGGCGAGCGCGTGCCTTTCTTCGAAGAAATAATCGAGTTCGTCGAACGAATGCTGCGCGCCCGGTTGCGTGCCAATGGTGAGATTGGCGGCGAAAAGGCCGTTCGGGAGCTGCCGCGCGCTGGGGGCGACGACGTAGCCTTTGTAGCGTAGTGGAGTGTTCATGGCCGCGCTTCCTGCTGATCTTCTGCTGATTTGCCCGGGTTCTCGTTCTCGGTGGCGCGTGTGTTTTGCTGCCCACTCACTGAGCCGACACGGACCAGCGTACGGGCCGCCTTGTGTCGATGGAACCAATCATTCGTCGCAAGCAAATCACGTGTGGCCTGGAACGGTCAGCAGAATGATCCGGATGAGGCGAGGGGTGAATCCGGCTTCAATGTGGACCGGACGATATGCGGCGTCTGTGGTATGGCGCACGCGATGTGCGCCGTGCGACGCCGGCAATGTGGGTTAGGGAACGTTTCCCGCCCCGCGCGTTCGACGCGTGTGCGGGCGGGCGAGCCGCCGAGGTCCGGTAGCGTGTATCAGACCGCGAGGCTCAGGCGTTTTTCGGTGCGCGGCGCGTTGGCGGCCTGCGCGCCGCCGACGCTGTTCAACGCGCTCGCCAGCGGCGCCGCGCGATGTTCCTGGCCGCCGAACGCGAGCGCGAACTGCGCCGCCTGGCGGCCGACCGTTGCGAGCTGTTCGGCGACCTTGGCGTCGGAGCACTGCTGCGCGCTCTCGAAGCGAGTCTCCAGCGTGTTGATGCCCGCGCCGAACGGTGTCGGCCAGCCGCGCAGCGCGTGCACGATCGAGCGCAGCGAGGTCAGCACCGAGCCCGCGGCCTGCCAGCCATAGGCCGTGACGATGCAGCCCACTGCGCGGCCGTCCAGGTATGGGCGGTTGTCGGCACGCAGTTCTTCGAGCGTGTCGAGCGCGTTCTTCACGAGCCCCGATACGCCGCCGTGATAGCCGGGCGTCGCGATGATGACGGCGTCGGCGGCGCGCACGGCTTCGATCAGCTCGAGCTGGGCGTCGGTTCGCACGGGGTCTTCGGGTGCGTAGTGCGGCAGCGTGTGCAGGAACGTGCCGCCGAACAACTGCGCGCGTGCGCCGGCTTCTTCGGCGCCGCGCAGCGCGAAAGCGAGCGCGCGCTCGGTCGACGAGGCGGCGCGCGTCGTGCCGCCGATGCCCACCACGAGCGGGCGGCGTTGCGAATCGGAAATGCTCAAGTGGGGCTCCCTGAAATGCGATGAGACCTGGCTCGTGCGTGATCGGGCAACGCAGCCACGAAGCCTGGAGGCCTGGAAAGGGTCATCTTAGAGAGCGCGCCGAGCGGCGCGAAACGACTTTTTGTTCTATCCATATGCCGGCGGTGCTACGTTGCGCGGCGCCATGCGCCCGAAATGCATATGCGAAACCATTGGTTGGACGCGCAGCGGGCCGTGGCTAAGATGAAGCCGTCTCCTCCATGACATCTCCTTGACATGGGATTCGGCCCCGCACTTCTCCGGTGACGGGGCTGTTTTTTTTCTGGAGACGGGAACGGGCGGCGTTTCGAGGTCTTCGAGGCCGTGATCGCGGCAGCTGCGTGCCGCTTTGTGTGTCGTGTTTGCGCCGCTGACTGCGGCTACGCGCTAGCTTAAACCGTGAGCACGTTGCCGTCGGGGCCGATTTGCGGCGGAATTTCCGGCAGGGTCCCGTTGCCCGGCGCGATGCGCGCGGGGGCGCCCGGCGTGGCCGGCAGCGTGGGCGCGGGAGCGCGCACGGCCGGTTCGGCGACCTTGCGAGTGGTCAGCTTGTCGACGGAGGCCAGTTTGTGCTTCGTGCCGTGATGCGCCTTCTTGCCGGCATTGCCCGCATGCGCCGAGGGCGTGCGCGCTTCCGGCGGATTCCAGATCTCGATGTAGTGTTCCCCGGCGATCGCGGTGGACGCGAGGACGCCCAGCAAGGTCCCCGTGATGAAGAATCGCACGTCGTGTTCTCCGTTTCGATGTACAGGCCGGGGCCGCGCCATGCGCCGGGACGCGATGGGGCGGCGTAACCCGGTATGGCGACCGGGCGGCACGAACGGCCGGCTGCACGCACTGTACATTCATACAGGCGCTTATGCAAACGTTTCACGACGTGCTGCGCGGCATGTGTTGCATGGGCGCGCCGCGGCCCTGCGGGGCTTGCGCCGACGCTCAATCTGGCGTGTGCGGGCGGTTCAGGCGTCGAGCGCCGCGCGGCTTTGCGCGATCGCGCCGTCCGCGGCCGGGCCGTGCGTGCCGAGCCAGCGCCCGTAGCTGCGCGGCGAGAACGCGAGCGTGAGCACGATCATCGCGCTGATCGATACGGCGAGCATGATCCACGCGCCCGTGAAGCCGCCCGTGAGGTCGCGCACACGGCCGGCCACGATGGGGGCGAGCGCGGCGATCACGAAGCCCAGACCCTGGACGAAGGCGACGAGGCGCGCGGCCAGGCGATGGTCTGCGCAATGGTCGAGCGCGGTGACGAGCGTGACCGAGAACGTGCCGCCGAGCCCCGCGCCGGCCGCCGCGACCCACAGCAGCGGCGCGGCCTCGGGCCATGCGGCGAGGCCGATCACGCCGACGAGCTGGCCGCACAGGCCCAGAACGAGCCACGGACGCCGGTCCGTGAACGCCGCCGCGGCGAGCGGCAGGAGCAGCGCGCTGGCGGCCTGGAACACGGTCATCGCGGCGAGCAGCGAGCCGCTCGCTTCGACGCTCGCGCCGTGCTGCTGATAGTAGGCGGGCAGCCACGCGACGAGACTCGTATAGCCGCCGTTGACGAGGCCGAAATGCAGCCCGAGCGTCCACGCCCGGCGCTTGCGCCAGACCGGCACCGCTACCGCGTCGGCATGCGCTTGCGAGGGCGCGGTGGCGGCGTGCTGCGCGCGCCGGCCTGCGCCGAACCGGCCGTTCAACACGCCCCAGATCGCGAGCGCGACCAGCGCCGGCAATGCCCAGACGGCCAGTCCCGCATGCCACGACCCGCTGAGCCGCGCGACGAGCGGGCTCAGGCTCGCGCCGAGCCCGCCGCCGCCCATGATCGACGCCGAGAACAGCCCCATCGCGAGCGGCACTCGCGCGGCGAAGCGTTGCTTCATGACGGCGGGCAGCAGCGCCTGGATGGCCGCGACGCCCGCGCCGGCCGCGGCCGCCGTGAGCATGAGCGCGCCGCCGCCGGCGGCGAACGCGCGGGCCGCGCATGCCGCGGCAATCGCCACGAGCCCGAGCGCGACGCCGCGCGTCTCGCCGAGGCGGCGCGCGAGCAGGCCGGTGCCGAACGCGCCGAGGCCCATCGCGACGACAGGCAGGCTCGTGAGCAGCGAGGCTCCGTAGAAGCTCAGGCCGGTGTCGTTGCGAATGGTCGTCATGAGCGGGCTGATGGAGGTGAGCAGCGGCCGCAGATTCAGGCCGATCGCGACGATCGCGGCGCACCACGCAAGCGCGCTGGCCGACTCGCCGGACGGCGTCTGGGAATGATTGGAGCGGTTTCGAGGGTTCAATGCGGTCAACCTTTTGACTGCTGTTTGGTTGACCATTATACAAAATAATTGTCAACAATCTGGCGGCGCCCGCTATCTCCGGCATGGGCGAACGAGTATGGGCGCAGGTCCGTATCGCCTCGCCATGCCGCTCGCTACAATTCGACCTGATCCAGCGACCTGACCCAGCGACCCGACCCAGCTAGCGCGCCTGCCCATGGCTCAATCCTCCCGCCTCGCTCCGCCCCGCGATACCGACGAACCGTCCGATGTCGAAGCGCATGTCTATGCGTCGATTTCTTCCGCGCTGCTCGAAGGCAAGCTCGCGCCGGGCCAGCAACTGGTGGAGCGCGAACTCGCGGCGGCGTTCGGCTGTACGCGCGGCGCGTTGCGCAAGGTGCTGGCGCGTCTCGGCTTCGAGGGCAAGCTCGTGCTCGAACCCAATCGCGGCGCGTTCGTGCCGTCGCCCTCGGAGGACGACATCCGCGCCGTGTACCGCGCGCGCCAGGTGGCCGAAGCGGGCGTGATGGTGAGCCTGTGTGGCACGCTCGACGCCGCGATGCGGCGCAAGCTCGCGGCGCACGTGCGCCGCGAGAAGAAGGCGTTGCACGAGGCGCGCGTGGACGAAGCGGTGCGCCTCGCGGGGCAGTTCCATCTGCTGCTGACCGAGCAGGCGGGCGGCGCCGCGCTCGTGGAAGCGCTGGCGCAACTGGTCGCGAAAACGGAGCTTTACAAGGCCTTGTTCGATCCGTCGAAGGCGTCGATGTGCGCGCCCGACGAGCACGCGCAGATCATCGAGGCGCTCGAGGCGGGGGACCTCGCGGCGGCGCTCGCCACGATGCGTGCGCACCTGGGCGAGCTGGAGGAACGGGTGGTGCAACAGGCGCGTGCGCGCGCCGGGCGCGATCTCAAGACGGTGTTCGCGGATCTCGCGAACGGCTGAACGTGCAAAGCGCGCATCAGCCCTGATCTACGCGCCGGCGCAACTCCTTCGAAGCCGCGAGCGGAATGCGCGCGTCGTCCCACGTGGCGAGCCATTCGATCTCTTTCGCGGCGAATACCTGGCCATGGTTGCGCAGCGCGTACTGCAACGAGTCGATGACGTGATTGCGGATGATTTCGGGCGTATGCGGGTCGTCGAGGACGATGCGCAAGGCTTCGAGCGTGGCCATGGTGCGGCTCCGGCGAATGTGGCGACCGCAACGTTATCGCACGACAAAAAAGCGCTTGCCGGGCGAGAAAAAATAGCCGACGAAGCGCGCCTCAGTGCCGCGTGCGCCTGAAGATCTCGTACTCCTCGGCGAAGGCTCTCGCAACGGCGGGCCGCTCGCGCACGCGCTGCGCGTAGGTCGCGACGGCCTCCCATTGCGACACGTCGATGCCCACGTACGGCGCCCAGTTCAGCACGGTCACGAGATAGGCGTCCGCCACGCTGAACTCGTCGAGCAGGAAGGTGCGCGATTCGAGATGCTGCGCGAGCAAGTCGAGGCGGCGCGGGATCTTGCCGCGCGCATAGGCCTTGACGGCCTCGTCCACGTCCTTGCCGAGCAGCGGCACGAACACGGCCTTGTGCAGCTCGGTGCCGATGAAGCCTAGCCATTGCTGCAGGCGCGCGCGCTCGCGCGTGCCTGCTGGCGGCGCGAGCCGCGCCTCGGGAAAACGGTCGGCCACCCATGGCAGCACGGCCGAGTTTTCGGTGAGGGTCCAGCCATCGTCCTCGCGCAGCACCGGCACCTGGCCGAGTGCGTTGACGGCGAAGAAGTCACCGCCTTCGGCGAGCTGCTTCGTGAGCGTATCGACCTGGATGTAGCGGGCCTGCGCGCCTGCCTCGTAGAGCGCGATGCGCGTGGCGAGCGAGCACGCCAGCGGGGCGAAATACAGATCCATCGTCTTCCTCCTTTGCGGGCTAGCGGGCTTTTCGAATTTTTGTACTATAGTGAACAAAAATCGCCGATCCAATATTTCTATGCAATCCAGTACAAAAAAAGATAGCCGCCCGCGTGGGCGTCCGCGCGCCTACGATCCGCACGAGGCGCTCGCCCGCGCGCGCGATACGTTCTGGCGCAATGGCTACGCAGGCACATCGCTCGACGACCTGAGCGAGGCGACCGGCATGAACCGGCCGAGCCTCTACGGCGCGTTCGGCGACAAGCACGCGCTCTATCTGCAAACCATGGAGCGTTACGTGGAAGCCGGGCGCACGGCGATGGAGTCGGCGCTGGACAGCGCAGTGCCGCTGCGCGAGGCGCTGATGCGCGTATTCGACGGCGCGCTCGGCTGGTATTTGCCGGCGCACGACGCGGCGCGCGGCTGCCTGCTGATCGGCACGGCGGCGGTGGAAGCCGTCAACGACGAGGCGGTACGCGAGCGTCTTGCCGCAGGATTGCGCACCTTCGACAAGGCGTTCGAGCGGCGCCTGCGCGCGGCGCTCGCGCAAGGCGAACTGCCGCCCGATGCCAGCGCGCCGATGCTCGCGCGCCTTGCCTCCGCGCTCTTGCACAGCATGGCGCTGCGCGCGCGGGCCGGCGATTCGCGGGCCTCTCTGCGCGCCATGGCGGTGGCGGGCGTCGCGCTGATCTGCGGCGAAGCGCCGGCTGCGGCCGATGCGCGTCCGGTGCGGCGGCGCGCGAGGTGATGTCACGCTGAACGTTGCTGCCTGCGCCCGTTACGCGGGCCCTCACGTCGCTTTCCCTTGTTACACTGGCGCAGTCGCGCAGGGACGGCTTGCGCACTCGAAGAGGGGAACACAATGGTGCGCTACAGGCACTACAAGGGTGGCATTTACGAACTGGTTTGCGAGGCGACGCTCGAATCGGATCCTTCCGTCACGATGATCGTGTATCGCGCGGCGAACGGTACGATCTGGACGCGACCCTCCAACGTGTTCTTCGAACTCGTCGAGTATGAAGGCGGACTCGTGCCGCGCTTCGCGCCCGTCAACTGATTCTTTTCACACTCGTCTCTTCCACGCTTTAGAGGTTTCGCCGAATGCGTTTACTGATTGCGCTGATTCTGCCCTGGCTCCTGTTCTTCACCATTGGGCGTCCGATTGCGGGCATCGTCTGCCTGATTCTGCAGGTCACGCTGATCGGCTGGATTCCGGCCGCGATCTGGGCCGTGTATTCGCTCAGCCAGTTCAAGACCGACCGGAAAATAGAGGACGCGCTCGGCCGCCGCGGCTGAATCTCTGAGCGGGCGTCTACGCGCCGTTCAGCGGCGCGTTGCGCGTTACGACGGTAACCCGTGCTCACAATTCAATAAGAACTTAACGCCGATTTTCCTTTCTTACAAATAGAAAGGAGAGTCAGCTATGTTCAAGTTCGTTCTCACGGTGGGCGCTTTCGCGCTCCTTGCCGGGTGTGCGGTGGCCCCGGGCTACGACTATGGTTACGGCGGCTATGGCCAGCCGTACTCCACCGGCTATTACAGCGGCTACGCGCCGGGCTATGCGCCGACCTATGGCAGTGTGAATATCGGCGTCTGGGGCGGTGGCGGCGGTCGCGATTATCGCGGCGGCGACTGGCACGGCGGCGACTGGCACGGCGGCGGCGGCTGGCACGGTGGCGGTCCGGGTGGTCACGGTGGGGGCCACGGCGGACCTTGGGGGCCGCCGGGCGGCGGTCATGGAGGCGGCCATGGTGGCGGAGGCCACGGAGGTGGCGGTCACGGTGGCGGCGGACCGGGCGGTCGTTGATCCGCGCGAGCCGAAAATCCGTTGCAAAACGAATCAGGCCCGCCTGTCTCACGAGGGCGGGCCTGGTGCTTTGCACGAGAACCCGGCGTCACAGCCGGGGTTGTCGCGAAACTTACTGGCTCGACTGCGACGTTCCGTTCGTCGACGGGCCGTAAGCCGTCGCGCGCTGCGCTGCGACCTTGGCTTCGGCAGCCTGAATGTTTTCCGGGTAGTGCATCCAGTCGCTCGGATCGTAGCCGGCGGCGCGCAGTTGCGCGAGATCGGCGCGGACTTCGGCGCGGGTCACGGGTTGCTGCTGGGGTTGTGCCTGCGCGAACGCGGCAGCGGGCACGGCAACGATGGCGGCGAGCACTGCTGCCTTCAGAAACGAATTCATGACTAACCTCCGATATTTTTTGTGGGAGCCATCGCATCGGCGTGGTCCATGCCGACAATGTATGTGGTCGGAGGGTCAGGGTAAATACCTAGAAAACGAATTCAGTGTTCTTCTGACGACAACAATCGGCGTCGAAATCTTCTGAAGTATTGCGCCGCCCGCTTGCAACAAGGCGGGTAGGCCACAGATCGTCTGGCCCTGAAATCTCGCCGGATTATTGCGAAATCTGTAATTCCAATTCGCCTGAATCGGTCTGTATCCGGCCGGGGCGCTTGCCTAGAATCCACTCACAGCCAGCCGATGCGGCGAGCCGCAGCGAGCCGGCCGTGCACGACAGGTATGCCCCGTCGTTGCGCATCGATGCTAAATAATTCCGGAGGTTGTCATCATGAAGTCGCTTCTCAAGGCTGTTGCCCTTACCGTTGCTATGGCTGCTCCGCTGGCCGCTTTCGCCCAGGCCGATCAAGGTCTGACCCGCGAGCAGGTGCGCCAGCAACTCGTCGAATTCCAGCAAACGAGCCGCAATCAGGCGGCAGTCGCCCCGCAGGCGGCCGCGCCGGTCGCCCAGACCGATGGCTCGTTCGGCGGCGTGAGCAACTCGACGTCGGTTGCCGGCGCTCGCTATGTGTCGGAAGCGGCACGCACCGGTCCGCAATCGGTGTACTTCGGCGGTCAGTAAGCCTGTCGGCAGTCAGCAGATAAAAACGACGGCCCGCGATTTCGATTCGCGGGCCGTTTCGCATTTGTGCGAGGCGTTTTGTTGCCGCTACATGGCTTCCGCCTCCGGCACGTCGAGCACGAGATCCGTGCACGCGACGGCCACGCAGGTCAGCACATAGCCCTCGGCTTTTTCCTCGCGGCTCAATCCGGGCCACTCGATCGTGAAGCTCACTTCGCCGCTCACCACGCGGCACAGGCAGGCGCGGCAGGTGCCGTTGCGGCACATGCGCGGCAGACGGATGCCCTCGAACGCCGCCGCTTCGAGCAAGGTCAGCTCGGGCGGCGCTTCGAAACTGCGCCCTAGCGGCTCCACGCGCACGACGGGCACGCGCGGCGCGCCTTCCTGCAAGCTTTCGTGGCTCACGTCGCTCATGAAAGCGACACCCCGAGCAGCCGCCCCGCGCCGGCCGTGAACGCCGCCGCGGCGAGCCCGATCACGATCTGCCGGAACGCCGAAAAGGTTGCGCTGCGCCCGTTGAAGAGCGACGTGAACACGCCGACGAGGGCGAGCCCGCACGCGCTCAGCGCCACCGACTGCGCGATGGCCGTGACGCCGTGCGCCCACAGGAACGGGGCGGTCGGAAACGCCGCGCCGAGCGAGAAGAGGCAAAACGAGACGGCGGCGGCCGACCACGGATTGCCGCCCAGCTCCTTCGGGTCGATGCCGAGTTCCTCGCGCGCCAGCGTATTGAGCGCCTCGTCCTTGTTGCGCATGATCTGGGCGGCCACGCGGCGCGCTTCTTCGGGTTCGACGCCCTTCGCCTGATAGATGAGCGCGAGCTCGTGGCGCTCGGCGTCCGGCGTGTGTTCGAGTTCGTCGGCTTCCTTCGCGAGTTGCGTGCGCGCAAGCTCGCGCGCGTTGGTCACCGAGAGCCATTCGCCGAGCGCCATGGAGCAGGCGCCCGCCACGAGGCCCGCCAGCCCCGTGAGCAAAATCGTGCGATTGACGCTGCCCGCGCCCGCCACGCCCATGATCAGGCAGAAGTTCGAGACGAGCCCGTCGTTCGCCCCCAGCACGGCGGCGCGCAGGTCGTTGCCCGACGTCGCGCTCTTGTGCCATGACTCGGCGGCGCCGATCGTTTCGCCGTGGCCGTGTTCGGGCTCGCGCTTCTTCGCGACGATCGCCTGCACGATGGCGGCGTGCTGCTGTTCCTGGGCCGAAAGCTTCTCGGCGCCGGGTTCGCGCGCGTAGCGGTCGCGGTCGGCGTATTCGGCAGCGGCGACGGTGGGCAGCACGAGTGAAGGGCCGAACGTGCGCGTGAGCGTTTGCAGCAGGCGGGTTTTCGCGCTGCGTCGATGCGGGCGGGGCGTGACGCCGTTGGCCGCGAGCTTCTCGCGCCAGACGCTCGCGTGCTCGCGCTCGGAGGCCGCGAGTTCGGCGAAGATGCGGCGGCGCTCGTCATCTTTCTCGACCGCGGATAGCGTGTCGTAGACGGCGGCGCTGTCGAGTTCGTCGGCGAGATTGCGCCGGAAGCGGTTGATTTCCTGAGCGGAGGCCATGGAGCGCGGTGCGGGAAGTTATCCGCCAAGCTTACCCTGGCGCCGCCGCGGCCAGAAGCCGCGCTTCGACGCCCGCCTTGCTCCTGTCTGGCCGGTACGCTCAGCGGCGCTGACGCAGATGCCGGTAGACCGTGTTGCGCGCGAGCCCGAGTTCGCGAGCCGCTGCCGAAACATTGCCGCTGTGGCGCGCGAGGGTCTCTTCGATGAGCCGCGACTGCCAGACGGAGAGGCGCGCGGGCTCGCGTTCCGTGTCGCCCGCCGGGTCTTCAGTCGAGGCATCGGCGCACGGTTGCGCGCAGTCGCTCGCGGGATCGCAATCGTGCATGAGGTCTTCCGGCAGATGCTCCATGTCGATGGCGTCTTCGCCTTCGGCCATGATCGCCGCCGTGCGCAGCGCGCTCGCGAGCTGACGCAGATTGCCCGGCCAGCGGCAGCGCGCGAAGCACGCCCGAACAGCCGGCGTAAGACGCGCGGGCGCCCCCGGCACCTCGCGCCGCACGATCTCGAGCATGCGGGCCACGAGCGCGTCGAGGTCGGTGCGCTCGGCCAGCGCCGGCAGCGTGACGACGAGGCCGTTGATACGGTAGTAGAGATCCTCACGGAACGTGCCTTCGGCGATCATCGCGCGCAGGTCGCGGTGCGTCGCGCAGACGATGCGCAAATCGACCGGCAGCGCGCGCGTGCCGCCGAGCGGCACGACGGCGCGCTCCTGCAACACGCGCATGAGCCGCACCTGTTGCGCAAGCGGCATGTCGCCAATTTCGTCGAGAAAGAGCGTGCCGCCATGCGCCTGCGCGATCTTGCCGGCGCTGCCGCGGCGCTTCGCGCCCGTGAACGCGCCGTCCTCGTAGCCGAACAGCTCGGCTTCGATCAGCGTGTCGGGCAGTGCTGCGCAATTGAGCGCGACGAACGGCCCGTCGCGGCGCGGCGAATCGCGATGCAGCGCCCGCGCGAGCCATTCCTTGCCGGTGCCGGTGCGGCCGAGCACGAGCACGGGAATGTCGCGGCCGCGCACGCGCGCCACGCGCTGCAGCGCGGCGGCGAGCCGCGCGTCGCCGGTGTCGAGTGCGGCGAGCGTGGGCTGCGGCGTGGTGTCGGCGGCGTAGGGCGCTTTCGCCTGGGCGGGCGCGGGCGTGTACGGCGAGCGAGCCGTTTCGGCTACGGCGCTGCGCGCGAACGTTGCGACGCCCGACGTGGGCGCGCCGGGCGTGGCGCGCGCGATCACGCGCACGCCGCTTGGCAGGGCGAGCGTGAGCGGCTCGCCGCTCGCGCGCATGAGCTGCTGCATGAACGTCGCGAACGGCTGACCGAAGAGCGCCGCGAACTCGCGCTGCTGCAGCTCGGCGAGCGGCGCGCCGAACTGGAACAGGGCGCTGCGGTTTGCGCAGAGCAGCGTGCCATCGGCCGAGAATGCGGCCAATCCTTCGTAGAGCGTACCGATGAATTCCGCGCGCGCGTGAAACTGGAGCCGGATGGCATCGGCGAATTCGGTGTTGAACAGATGGTTCTCGATCATCTGCGCCGACATGCGCACGAGCGCGAGCGTGTGCTTGTGAAAACCGCGCGACTCGCCGCTCACGTCGAGCGCGCCGAGCGTGCGCCCGTACGGATCCGCGATCGGCGCGCACGAGCAGGTGAGGATGTGATTGGCGCGCAAAAAGTGCTCGCCCGCATGCACCGTGGTCGGCTGGCCTTCCACCAGCGCCGTGCCGATGGCATTCGTGCCGCGATGCTGCTCGGCCCACGAGACGCCCGGGCGCAGCGCGACGCGCTGCGCTTTCTCGACGAAGTCGCTGTCGGCGCAGCTATGGAGGATCACGCCATTGCGATCGGTGAGCAGCACCATGCTCTGCGTATCGACGATCTGCGCGTGCAAGGCGTCCATGACGGGACGCGCCTGGTGATAGAGCGTGCAGTTCGTGTCGATCAGCTCGCGCAAGTCAGCGCCGGCGAGCGCGTCGAAGTCGGGCGCCTCGGTGGCGCGCAGTCCGAGTGCGCGCGAGCGCGCGTGAGCCTGCGCGATGGCGTCCGCGCGGGCCGCGTCGTGCGGCGTGACGGGGCGTCGGGTCACTCGTGTCTCCAGTCGTTTTGGGCGCTACGCTGCGGCGCAGCATGACATTGCGCGAGCGGCGCCTCTGGGGCAGTTCATGGTACAGGATCCGCGGCGGCTGCCAATTCGGGTTGAAGCCGGGTTGAAGCCGGGTCAAAGCCGCGGCTTCAGCCGCGACGGTGCCTCAACTGCGCCTTGTGTTTACGGGCGCGGGTGCCATGATGAAGATGAGGGCGCATTTGCGTCGCGCCCCCGCTGAGTAGCGGAGTTCGTCATGGTGCACGGCGAATCGAGGATCGTGGTGGCGGTGCTCGCCACGTTCGTTGCGCTCTTTGGCCTCGGGTATGCGATTGACGGATTGATCTTCGACGAGAACAACGTCGTGCTCTCCGGAATGGTGACCGTGGCCCTTGGGATCGTCGCGTTCGTGGTGATGCTCACCCTGCACCCGAAAGACCTCGAAGATCTCGATCAGCACCGGCATCGCGAATCCTGACGCGCCCGGGCGGCGCGCATGGTGCGATGCGGCAACCGGCGCAGCGCGTTGGCGCAGGGCCGGGGAGGAGAGTCTTTGTGCGCGCAACGGCGCACGCGCTTGCTGCACCCGCGAAAAAGGGCTCGGACGAGCACGCCGCTGGCTATTTCAGGCGTATGACAATGTCGACCTTGCGGGCGCCAGGAAGTCGTCTAAAGTGAATCAAATCAACCTGCGCGAACGTGTGGTTCGCAAGGGTTGGTGTTGATCCGCGCGAGCCGGATCGGGGTGTTCCCAGGCACCAGGCTGGGGCAGCCCCAAGGCGGTTGAACGCGGCCTTTTCACCCTCCACCAAAGGCGACCCCCATGCAGATCATGTTTCCGAATGAGGTGCCCGAGTACTCGGGCCCAGACCTGACCTTGGCGTTTCCGGCGATGATCGATGGCGAGCGGGTGGAGTGTCTGATCACGGCGGCGGCGCTGGAAGATCACTTCGGGGCGGCTTCGCCGCGCGCCGAAGACATGCTCAGCGCGTTCGACCATCATCGCGACCGCATCGAGGCCTGCGCGCGCCGATTGCTCTCCGAAACACGTGCGCAGTGCCTCGTGCTGCGCAGCGGCTACGTGCGTTTCGTGCAGGCCCACGCCAACGCGTAGTCAACAAAAAAGCGCCCGCAGGACGCGGGCGCTTTCCGTTCAGCTGAGTTTGCTTGCCGCGCCCGTTTGGGCGCGGCGTTCGTTTACGCGTGCGCCGCCTTGCCGCTAGATCATGCGGCGCAGCGTGTTGTCGCGGAATACGACGTGATGCGCGATTGCCGCGAGCGCGTGCAGTCCGATCACCCCATAGAACAGATTGCCGATCAGCACGTGTGCGTCCTTGAGGAACGTGCGCGCGACGGGGTCCGGACCGATGAGCGTGATCTGCAGGTTGAACCCCGCGAGCGTGACGGCATGGCCGCCGGCGTTGATCATCAGAATGCCGAGGAGCGGCTGCACGAAGATGAACAGGTAAAGCGCGAGATGCACGAGGCGCGAGAGAAACGACAGCAGCGCATTCGAGTCGATCTCCGCGGGCGAGCCGCGCCAAAGACGCCACGCGAGGCGCAGCACGGCGAGCGCGAGCACGAGCGAGCCCGCCCAGAAGTGCACGTTGCTCCAGAACACGCGGCTGTCCGTGCCCTTGGGGCCGCGCACCTCGATCGCCAGCCAGGCGAGCGCGACGAGCAGGAAGATGACCCAGTGAAAGAAGATAGCGGGCTTCGTGTAGCGTTCGGTTGCGGCGGGGTAAGTTGCCACGTGGCGGCTCCTGTGTGCGGGAAATCTGACGATAGTTCCCTATGATAAGGAGGACGCGCCGGGCGGAGCAGTTGTGCGGCTGGGAAGTTTGATGCGGAGGGGGGCGGCGGCGAATCAAAACAAAAAGGGTGGCGCGAAGCCACCCTTTTTGCTTTTATGCGTTGCCGAGATAGAAGAACCGGAACAGGAACACGGCGGCGATGATCCACACGATCAGTTTCACGTCGCGCACGCGGCCCGTGAGGAGCTTCAGGCCGGCATACGAGATGAAGCCGAATGCCACGCCGTTGGCGATCGAGTAGGTGAACGGCATGGCGAGCGCCGTGAGGGCGGCGGGCACGACTTCGGTGGCGTCGTCCCAGGGCAGATCGGCGAGTTCCCGCAGCATCAGGCACGAGACGTAGAGCAGCGCCGGCGCTGTCGCGTAGCCCGGCACGACGCCCGCGAGCGGCGCGACGAACAGGCACGCGAGGAACAGCACGGCCACGGTGAGCGCGGTCATGCCGGTGCGGCCGCCCGCCTGAACGCCCGAGGCGCTTTCGATATACGCCGTGGTCGACGAGGTGCCGAGAATCGAGCCCGCGAGAATCGCGGTGCTATCCGCGAGCAGCGCGCGGTTCAGGCGGTGCATCTTGCCGTGCACGAGCAGGCCGGCGCGGTTGGCCACGCCCATCAGCGTGCCGGTCGCATCGAACAGCTCGACGAGGAAGAACACGAGCACCACGTTGAGCACGCCCGTGGAGAGCGCGGTCTTGATGTCGAGCTGCGCAAAAGTCGGCATGATCGACGGCGGCGGCGAGAAGACGCCGTGGAACTGGTTGCCGCCGAAGAAGAACGAGAGAATCGTGACGCCCACGATGCCGATCAGGATCGCACCGCGCACCTTCAGCACGTCGAGCGTGACGATCGCGAAAAAGCCGATGATCGCGAGGATCGTGTGCGGATCGTGCAGGTTGCCGAGCTCGACGAGCGTGGCCGGGCTGCCGACCACCACGCCCGAGGTCTTGAGCGAGATGATCGCGAGGAACAGACCGATACCCGCCGTGATCGACACGCGGATCGAATGCGGAATGCCATTGACGATGGCTTCGCGCACGCGCAGCAGCGTGACGATGAAGAACAGGCACCCGGAGATGAACACCGCGCCGAGCGCGGCCTGCCACGTGAAGCCCATGCCCTTCACGACCGTATAGGCGAAATAGGCGTTCAGGCCCATGCCGGGCGCGAGCGCGATGGGATAGTTCGCGTAGAGGCCCATGACGAGCGAGGCGAGCGCCGCGACGAGGCAGGTGGCGACGAATACGCTTTCCTTCGGCATGCCGGCGTCGCCGAGAATGGCCGGATTCACGAAGATGATGTAAGCCATCGTGAGGAAAGTCGTGATACCGGCGAGCAGTTCGGTGCGCAGGTTGGTGCCTGCTTCTTCGAAACCGAAATAGCGTTTGATGGCGTCCATGAAGATCGGGCCCTTGAGAGTCGAGCGGGTTGTTCGCTGCTTGTTGGTGTGGTGTCTTGCGTATAGCCGGCGCGGCAGGTCCTTGACGTGCCCATGCACGCGCGCGCCGCAGCGCGCGGCTACGGGCGCGATTGTAAACAATTGTCTGTCGAGCGCAGAAAAGCCGTTGTGAGCGTGGAACGGGTACAACAGCGGGCGTTGCGGTAGCAAGCGGGAGAGGGCGCGGCGAGTTGCGCCGCTGGCGGGGGAGAGGGGCACGACCGCTCGCGGGCGCCGGGCGTTGCTTCGCCCGGTGCCGGGTTACTGCGGCCGTCCTGCAATCAAGCGATTACTGCTGCATTTGACCGGCGGGAGCGCCATATCCGGCGCCGCCGCGCGCCGCACGCCGCTGCGCGACGATCGCGCCCGCGCGCTGCGCGTTTTCGGGGTAGTCGATCCAGTCGAGCGGATCGTAGCCCGCCTGCCGCCATTCGATCAGATCCGCCCGGACCTGGGCTCGAGTCAGCGGTTGTGAGGGATCGTACGGTTGGGCCACCGCCGCAGCCGACGCGAAGCAGCACGCTGCGGCGAGGACGCCGAGCGCTACACGCGGAAGGGAGTTCATGGCAAGGCCTTTCATATTAGGGATATCCCTAAAAGTATAGGCGCTATCTCATTAACTCAAAGGGGGATCGGGGACTTCCCGGGCTACCCGCGAGGCTTCGAAGAGTCGTTGCGGGCGTTTTCCGTGCGGTAGTCGGTCGGGCGCTGTCCGGTCCATTTGCGGAACGCCCGATGAAACGCGCTCGGTTCCGCGAATCCGACCGCGGCGGCGACATCGGCGACCGAGCGGCCCGGCTCCTGCAGCGCCGCGATCGCCAGGTCGCGGCGCAGTTCGTCCTTGATCGACTGGCAGCTGTGGCCCTCCTGGCTCAGCCGCCGGCGCAGCGTGGCCGGCGCCACGTTCAGCCGTTGTGCGATGGCGTCGGCATCGGGCCACGCGTTGACGGGCAGGGCGCGCAGCGCGCGTCGCACGCGTGCTGCGAACGAGCCCGGATTGCGGTATTTCACGACGAAGTTGCCGGGCGCGTTGCGCAGAAACGCCCGCGCCGAGCTGGCGGTCTGGATCACGGGCAGTTCGAGAAAGCCCGGCGCGAATTCGAACCAGGTGGCCGGCTGATCGAACGCCATGTCGTCGCAGAGCATGAGCTGGTATTCGTGCGCGGCGGCGGGCTGCGGGCAGCGAAAGCGCGCCGCGAGCAGCGGGATGCGCCGCCCCACGAGCCAGCACACGAGCCCGTAGACGAGGATGAACCAGGTGGCGTACGCGAACAGGGTGGGCGTGGGTTTGTCCGCGCGATGCGAGAGCGTGACGCGCACGCGCGTGGCGTCGATGTCGATCTCGCCCGACAGATCGTCGAGCACGAGCCGCATGAAGTGCACGGCGCGCTGCAGCGCCTGGCGGCCCGTGCTGGCGCCGAGCGCCGAGTGCGTCATGGCGATGAAGCTGCCGCTTTTCATCGCGTGCGAATCCTGGCCGAAGAATTCGTCGTCGAGCGCGCGCGCGATGCCCGACCACAACTGGCCATATTGCGCCGCGCTCACGCGCGCCCCGGGCGCGAGCAGCACGGCCGGCGCGATGCCGGCGGCATCCGTGAGCGGGGCGGTTTCGAGGCCGCCCGCGCGCGCCAGCGCCAGCGTCTCGTTCACGAGGCTCATCGAGATCGTGCCTTTTTCGCTCAGTGTCTGGATTTTCGCCGGTTGCACGAAGCCGCCTCTCAAATGGGTTGTAACAGACAATATGGTAAATCCGTTCAGTGACTTTGAGCGTGACGGGCATCGAATACGGCCGCTCGCGTGCCTACACTTTTCGCAAGCCTTGCAGCCGGGGCCGCATCGCGCCACAGTGGAAGGCAAGCGCAAGAGACACAGGAAGGGGACACACATGGACGAGTTCTATACCGACGACCAGCGCATGATTCGCGACGCCGCGCGCGACTTTGCGAGCGGGCAACTAGCGCCGAATGCGGCGCAATGGGACCGCGACGGCAGGCTGCCCGACGAGGTCGTCAAGCAACTGGGCGAGCTGGGTTTTCTCGGCATGATCGTGCCGCAGGAGCAGGGCGGCTCGTACACCGACTACGTGGCCTACGCGCTCGCCATGGAGGAGATCGCGGCCGGCTGCGCCTCGTGCGCGACGCTCGTGAGCGTGCACAACTCGGTGGGCTGCGGGCCGATCCTGCAGTTCGGCACCGACGCGCAGAAGGACCGCTGGCTCGGCAAGCTCGCGAGCGGCGAGCTGATCGGCGCGTTTTGCCTGACCGAGCCGCAGGCGGGCTCCGAGGCGAGCAACCTGCGCACGCGCGCCGAGCTGCGCGACGGCAACTGGGTGCTCAACGGCAACAAGCAGTTCGTGACCAACGGCTCGCGCGCGAACATTGCCATCGTGTTCGCTGTGACCGATCCCGACGCCGGCAAGCGCGGCATTTCCGCGTTCATCGTGCCGACCGAAACGGCGGGCTTCAATGTCGGGCCGCTCGAGAAAAAGATGGGCATCCGCGCTTCGGACACCTGCCCGATCTCGCTGGTGGACTGCGCGATTCCCGAAGGCAATCTGCTCGGCCAGCGCGGCGAGGGCCTGAAGATCGCTTTGGCGAATCTCGAAGGCGGGCGCATCGGCATCGCCGCGCAGGCGCTGGGTATCGCGCGCGCGGCCTTCGACGCGGCGCGTGCCTATGCGCACGAACGCGTGCAGTTCGGCGAGCCCATCATCAAGCATCAGAGTGTGGCCAACCTGCTCGCGGACATGCAGACGCGCATCAACGCGGCGCGTCATCTCGTGCATCACGCGGCGCGGCTGCGCACGCTTGGCAAGCCGTGTCTTTCCGAGGCTTCGCAGGCTAAGCTTTACGCTTCCGAAATGGCCGAGGAAGTGTGCTCCCACGCGATTCAGATTCATGGCGGCTACGGCTTTCTGAACGATTATCCGGTGGAGCGCCATTACCGCGATGCCCGCATCACGCAGATTTACGAAGGCACGAGCGAGGTACAGAGGATGGTGATTGCACGGCAGCTTTGACAGGCAGTGAGGATGACGAAGCAACAATAAGCGAGCGCACGAGCGCGCCGACAAAGGAAAGCTTTGCATGGGACCGGAGTACGCGCATTGCGCTAGCTCCGGCTCGACAGGAGACGACGATGACCGGGTTCACCCCTTCCGCGCAGGCCTTCATCGACGCACGCGAGCTGCTGCTGCGTCACCGCACCGACTACGCACGCGCGTACGATGAATTCGCGTGGCCGACGCTCGACACGTTCAACTGGGCGCTCGACTACTTCGACGTGATGGCGCGCGGCAACGACACCCCGGCGCTCTGGATCGTCGACGATCTCGCGGACGGCGGCACGCGCTATTCGTTCGCGCAGATGTCGGAGCGCTCGTCGCGCATGGCGAATTTTCTGCGCGAGCACGGTGTGGCGCGCGGCGACCGCTTGCTGTTGATGCTGCCCAATCGCGTCGAACTCTGGGACGTGATGCTGGCGGCGATGAAGCTGGGCGCCATCGTGCTGCCCGCCACGACGCAGCTCTCGCCCGACGACGTGCGCGAGCGCGTGGAAACGGGCGGCGCGCGTTACGTCGTCGTGGATGCGGCCGAACTCGGCAAATTCGATGCACTCGATCCGAGCGTGAAGCGCATCGCGGTAGGCGCGGCGCCCGGTGCGTGCGAAGGCTGGATCGACCTTTCGCGCGCGTACGAAGCGAGCCCCGCGTTCGAACCCGACGGCCCGACACTCGCCACCGACCCGCTGCTGCTCTATTTCACTTCGGGCACGACCTCGAAGCCCAAGCTCGTCGAACACACGCACGAGAGCTACCCTGTAGGCCACCTTTCGACGATGTACTGGATCGGCCTCATGCCCGGCGACGTCCACTGGAACATCAGTTCGCCGGGTTGGGCCAAACACGCGTGGAGCTGCTTCTTTGCACCGTGGAACGCGCAGGCCTGCGTATTCGTCTACAACTATGCGCGCTTCGTGCCGAAAGACACGCTCGCCGCACTCGTGCAATGCGGTGTGACCACGCTGTGCGCGCCGCCCACGGTGTGGCGCATGCTCGTGCAGGAGCCGCTCGCAAGCTATGCGGTGAAGCTGCGCGAGATCGTGGGCGCGGGCGAGCCGCTCAATCCCGAGGTCATCGAGCGCGTGCGTCACGCGTGGGGCATTACGATCCGCGACGGCTACGGCCAGACCGAAACGACCTGCCAGATCGGCAATTCTCCGGGCCAGCCCGTGGTGGCGGGCTCGATGGGACGGCCGCTGCCGGGCTACCGCGTGGAACTCGTCGATGCCGACGATCAGCCCGCGAGCGAAGGCGAAATCGCGCTGCCGCTCATGCACCGTCCGCTCGGCCTGATGACGGGCTACGCGAACAACGCGAAGGCGAGCGAATACGCCATGCGCAACGGCTACTACCACACGTCCGATGTCGCCCTGCGTCGCGACGACGGCTATTACGTCTACGTCGGCCGCGCCGACGACGTGTTCAAGTCGTCCGATTACCGCCTGAGCCCGTTCGAGCTGGAAAGCGTGCTGATCGAGCACGAGGCGATCGCCGAGGCGGCGGTCGTGCCGAGTCCGGACGAGCTGCGCCTGTCCGTGCCGAAGGCCTTCGTCATCGTGCGCCAGGGCTTCGAGGCGGGCCCCGAACTCGCACGCGAGGTGTTCCGCTTCTCGCGTGAAAAGCTCGCGCCGTACAAGCGCATTCGCCGCCTGCAGTTCAGCGAGCTGCCCAAGACCATCTCGGGCAAGATCCGCCGCGTCGAGTTGCGCCGCCGCGAAATGGAGCGCAGCGCCGAACCCCCGCGCCAGCCCGACGAGTATTGGGAAGAGGATTTCCCCGAGCTGCGCTGATATCAACACGGAGTCCGAAATGATCGAATTCGAGTACGCGCATGAGGGCGCGGTGGTCCTGCTCACGCTGTCGCGGCCGCCCGCGAATGCCTTTACGGTCGACGGTTTGCGTCAACTCCAGCAGGTCGTCGAGGCGTTCGACCGCGAGCCGCAGGTGCGCGCGGTCGTCATCACCGGCAGCGGGTCGAAGTTCTTCAGCGCGGGCGCCGACCTCAATGCCTTTGCCAGTGGCGACCGTGAGGTCGCACGCACGGCGGCGAGCGCGTTCGGCGCGGCATTCGAGGCGCTGCAGAAGGCGCGGCCCGTGGTCATCGCGGCGATCAACGGCTATGCCATGGGCGGCGGCCTGGAGTGCGCGCTCGCATGCGATATCCGCATTGCCGAAGAGCACGCGCAACTCGCGCTGCCCGAGCCTGCCGTGGGCCTGCTGCCCTCTGGCTGCGGCACGCAGACCTTGCCCTGGCTCGTGGGCGAAGGCTGGGCCAAGCGCATCATCCTCACGGGCGAACGCGTGGACGCGCAAACGGCGCTGCGTATCGGTCTCGTGGAAGAAGTCGTCGCAACGGGCGGCGCGCGCGAGGCCGCGCTCGCCATGGCCGCGCGTGTGGCGGCCCTGAGCCCGCAAGCGGTCACCTTCAGCAAGTCGCTGATCCATCAGGCGCGCAACGGCGTGCCGCGCGGCGCGGCGCTCGCCGTCGAGCGCGAGCGCTTCGTCGACCTGTTCGATTCGCCCAACCAGCGCGAGGGCGTCAACGCGTTTCTGGAGAAGCGCAAGCCACGCTGGCATATTGAAACGGAGAACTAGACAATGAATGCAACACCCGCTTCCGCCCAGGCTGCAACGGAAGCCGAAAGAGACGTGCTGTTCCGCGTGGTCGATCGCGTGGCGATCGTCACCCTCAACCGGCCCGCTGCGCTCAACGCGCTTTCGCACGCCATGGTGCGCGAACTGGCCGTGCTGCTGGAACGCGTGCGCACGGACGACGGCATCGTCGCGCTCGTGCTGGAAGGTGCGGGGCCAAAAGGCTTTTGCGCGGGCGGCGACGTGCGCGCGATCTATCAGCTTGCACGCGAGAAAGCGCGCGAAGACGCAAACGGCTGGCAGCAATTCTTCGTCGACGAATATCGCCTCGACTATGCGATGCACACGTTTTCCAAGCCGCTCGTCGCGCTGCTCGACGGCGTGACGATGGGCGGCGGCATGGGTCTCGGCCAGGCGGCCGCGCTGCGCGTGGCGACTTCGCGCACGAAGATCGCGATGCCGGAAACGCGCATCGGGCTCTTGCCCGATGTGGGCGCGACGCACTTCCTCGCGAAGATGCCGGTGGAGATAGCGCTTTACGTGGGCCTGACCGGCGCGATGCTCAGCGGCGCGGACGCGGTGCATTGCGGCCTTGCCGATGCCTGCGTGCCGGGCGAATGGCTCGATGGCTACGAGGCTCGTCTGCGCGCCGCGCAATGGTCGGGCAATGTGCATGCTTCGTTGCACGAAGTGTTCGTCGCGCCGTGTCACGAGGCCAACGATGGCGGGCTCGTTGCGTTCACGCCGCTCATCGTGCGGCACTTCGACCGCCGCCTGCGTGTCGAGCAGATCGTCGCCTCGCTGCGCGCCGACCTCGAACGCGAGCCCGCGCAAGCCGAACGAGCGTGGCTCGAAGCCACACTCGAAGCGCTCACGCACTATTCGCCCACGATGCTCGAAGTCACGCGCGAAGCGCTGCTGCGCGGCCGCCAGATGACGCTCGCCGAGTGCTTTCGCATGGAGCTTGGCATCGTTGGCCGTGCGATCGAAGAGGGCGACTTCTGCGAGGGCGTGCGCGCGCATCTCGTCGACAAGGACCGTAAGCCGCGCTGGGCGCCCGCCACGCTCGTCGAGGTGCGGCCCGAACGCGTGCAGCATTTTCTTGCGTCGCCGTGGCGCGGCGAGGCGCATCCGCTGGCGGACCTCGGCGCATAACGGTTCAGTCGGAGGACTCGCGCGCCGACGGCTCGCGCAGGGCGGCGAGCCGCAGTTCATGTTCGGCGCTAGCTGCCGGCATGCCGTGAGAAGGACCCTGCGCACGCGTCAGCAGCCGCAGCGTCGCGACTGAACCCGCCACGGCGAGCAGCAGCGGAATCGCGAGATCGTGATTCGCGTGCGTGAATTCGAGAATCAGCACGATTGCGGTGATGGGCATCTGCATCGAGGATGCGAGAAATGCACCCGCGCCGACGATCGCGAATGCACCCGGCGATAGACCCGGCCATACATGATTCACCAGCCCGGCGATCACGATGGCGAGCAGCGCGCCGTTCGCGAGCCCCGGCGTGAGCAGGCCGCCCTTGGCGCCCGCGCGCAACGTGGTCGTCGTGATGAACACGCGCAGCACGAGCAGCGTCGCCGCGAGGCCGATGCCGAGATTGTCGTCGAAGCTCAGGCCGGCCGCGCCCTTGCCGTTGCCGAGCAACTGCGGAAACCAGATGGCCAGCAGGCCAATGCCCGCGAAATTGACGAGCGTGTAGAGCGGCAGCCGCCAGTCTTTGGGCGAGGCGTCGCGCGCGCGGCTCGTCAGGCGCGCGAAACCGTGCGCGGCCGCGCCGAACAGCGGCCCGCAAAGTACCGACCACACCACGAGCTGCGCATTGATGCCATAGGCGGGCACGTGGTATTGCTGCGCGTCGCCGAGACCGATCCATGCGATCACGGCCGCAATGGCCGAGGTGCTGATCGCCGGCACCGCCACCGACCAGCCGAACGTGCCGAGCAGCACTTCGAGCACGAACATCGCACCGCCCAATGGCACGTTGTAGACAGCCGCGAGCCCCGCGCCCGCACCGCACGCGATCATCACGCGTCGCTCCGCAGCGGTGAGGCCCGTGCGCTTCGCGAGCCAGCTCGCGAACGCGGCGCCGATCTCGCGCGGTGCGACTTCGCGCCCGAGCGGCGAACCCATCGCGACGGTCACGATCTGCAGCAGCGCGTGCACGGTGGTCGCGAAGATGGGCATGCGCTTGCCGCCCGGCTTGATCGCCGCGCTGATGCTCACGAGCGGGCGCGCGTAGCGATAGAGCGCCCACCATCCGCCGCCGGCGATCAGCCCGCACGCCACGAGCACCGCTACGCGCCGCCAGGGCGCGGTATCGGTCACGCCCTGCAGAAAGCTCTCCTCGCCGATGATGTGCCCCGCGCCGTAGCCATAGGCGACGTGCTGGATCGCGTGCAGCAGCAGCGCGAGCAGCATGCCGGAGAGACCCGCGCCGATGCCGGTGAGCACGGTCACGAGCGCCAGCGTGACGAGCGGGCTGCGCGGAGGCGGACGATCGGCGTTGGCGCGAGAGCGCGGCGAGGGCTGGGAAGTGAGGGATGACACGGCGGGAAGACAGGCGTGGGAGTCGCCAGGCGACGGGCTGGCGCCCATTGTAGCGAGGGCATGCGAGCAGCGCGTCCAGCACGTTCAGCGCACCCGGTAAAAGCGAAAACGCCCGCCGCGAGTCACGCGGCGGGCGTTCGAATCGATGTCGCGCTTACAGGTAGCTGCAAACGTAGTCGAGCGTCTCGACCACTTCGATGTCGAAACGGCTCTTGCCCGGCACCGAGAACGACTCGCCGGCGCTGTAGGTCTTCCACTCGTCGGTGCCTTCCAGGCGGATGCGGCACTGGCCGGCCTGCACTTCCATCAGCTCGGCGGCGTCGGTGCCGAAGTTCAGCGTGCCCGGCAGGATCACGCCGAGGGTCTTGCGCGAGCCATCGGCGAACAGCACGGTGTGCGACACGCACTTGCCGTCGAAGTACACGTTGGCGCGTTTGATTACGGAAACCTGGTCGAATTGTGCTGCTGCCGTCATGGCGGTCTTCCTCTGTCTTCATGAATGGAACCGGGCGCCGGGACGACGCGTCGTCCGGGGCGAGGCCGCCATCATACCGGCAGTCGGGCGCGGCAGGCGCATGGGACCGCCATGCCGCCATACGGTTTGCGAATTGAATGTTTACAAATAAATAACGAGTTATTACAATCGCTATCACAAATGAGAATCATGCGCATTTGCAACTACGACAATTCGCCGACCAACTCGCCTACTCATGTCCGTCTATTTCCCGACGCGGATGCGCGCCATCGCCTCCGTCGCTGCGCTCTATTGCTCCGGTTTCTTCGCATCGCCGCTCGTTCACGCGCAAACCGCGCCCGCTGCCGATAGTCCTGCCGCCGCGAGCGCAGCGGCAGCCACGCCCGCATCGTCCACTGCGGCCGCAGAAAGCACGCTGCCCGCCGTGAAGGTCGTTTCGGCGCCTTCCGACATGCAGACCAAGACGCTCGAGTCGTACAAGTTCACCGCGCCGCTCATCGACACGCCGCGCTCCATCACGGTGATTCCTGAAGAGGTGCTCAAGCAGAAGAACGTCACGACGTTCCAGGACGCGCTGCGCACGGTGCCCGGCATCACGTTCCTCGGCGGCGACGCGGCGGCGAATCCGTCTGCGGACCGGCCCGTGATCCGCGGCTTCGAGTCGCGCAACTCGATCTTCGTGGACGGCATGCGCGACTCGGGCGTGCAGAACCGCGAGACCTTCGACGTGGAGAACATCAGCGTCATCAAGGGCCCGGACTCCGTGTATGCCGGGCGCGGGTCGGTAGGCGGCAGCATCGACATCACGACGAAAACGCCGCAGGCCGACAACTTCATCAACGGCAGCGTGGGCCTTGGCACCGATAGCTACAGGCGCGCCACCATCGACTGGAACCAGACGCTCAACGACACCACCGCGTTCCGCCTGAACGCCATGGGCCACGACGCCGACCAGGCCGGCCGCACCGACGTGTACAGCAAACGCTGGGGCGTGGCGCCCTCGATCGCGTTCGGCCTGAACACGCCGACCACGGTCACGGTGAGCTACTACCACCTGAACACCTACGACATGCCCGACTTCAGCGTGCCGTTCCGCTCGACGGGCGGCACGCCGGTGTCGTCCAACCGCGGCCAGTTCTACGGCCTGAACTCGCGCGACTACCGCTACGGCCAGACCGATACGGGCGAAGTGAAGGTGGAGCACCGCATCAACGACGCGTGGAAGATCAAGAACACGACGATGTTCGGCCGCTCGACGCTCGACTACGTGGCGACCAATCCGCAGCTGACGAGCGCGACCTCGAACATCCTCAGTCTGCAGGCCAAGAGCGGCAAGTACGCGACCAACAGCGTCGCGAACCAGACCGAGGCGAACGGCAAGTTCGATCTCTACGGCATGCGCCACACGTTCACGGCGGGCGTGGAATTCAGCCACGAGCAGGACCTGTACGAGGGCTATCTCGTGAGCGATTCGGCGGGCAACAACATTCGCTCGGGCGGCCCGTGTTCGGTTGCGTACAACTGCGCGTCGATCAACAACTGGAACCCGAATAACCCGTGGACGGGCAGCATCGTCCTCAATGGCGACAAGAGCTTCCCGGGACCTGCCACGCATACGCAGACGAATATCGCTTCGGCGTACATGTTCGACAGCGTGCAGCTTTCCGAGCGCTGGATCTTCAACGCGGGCTTGCGTTTCGATCGCTATGACGTGAGCGCGCAGCAGGCGGGCGTGGCTGATCTGTCGAACACGTCGAATCTGTTCAGTTACCAGTTCGGCCTCGTGTTCAAGCCGGTGCCGACCTTGAGCCTCTATGCGTCGTACGGCACCTCGGCGAATCCGCCGGGCTCGAATTCGGGCCTCGGCGGCGGCACGGACCAGATCACGGCCACGAACAAGGACCTCGCGCCCGAGCGCTCGCGCAATATCGAAGTGGGCGCGAAATGGGACGTGCTCGAGCAGCGCCTCTCGCTCACCACGGCGTTGTTCCAGACCGACAAGACCAACGCGCGCGTGAGCGACGGCCTGGGCGGGACGATCAACGCGGGCTCGCAGCGCGTGCGCGGCTTCGAGTTCGGCTTCGCGGGCAACGTGACGAACAAGTGGTCGGTGTTCGGCGGCTATTCGTACCTCGATGCGATCACGACCGATGCCGGCCCGGCCAGCCCCGCGCTCTCCGGCTTGCCGATGGTGATGGTGCCCAAGCACAACTTCACGCTGTGGACGAGCTATGACGTGCTTCCGAAGCTCACGGTGGGTGCGGGCGCGACGGTTTCGAGCCTGACTTATGCATCGGTTTCGGCGACATCGCGCAAGTGGACGCCGGGCTATGCGCGCTTCGATGCTGCGGCGACGTGGCGTGTGTCGAAGAAGATCGATCTGCAGCTCAACGTGAACAACATCTTCGACAAGGAGTACTACCAGAGCGCGTACCCGATCTACGCGACCTGGGCGCCGGGCCGCTCGGCGGTCGTGACGGTGAACTTCTATCAGTGATCGCGCACGCCGCTAACGCCGCTTTCGGCGAGGCATGAAAAAAGGGGCGCTCGAAAGAAGCGCCCCTTTTTCGTGGCCTGCAGGAATCAGCGCAGGCTCATTCCGGCTTCACCGCCACCGAAGCCTCGGAAGTCAGCATCATGAACGTGAAGCTCTCCTGCAGATACAGCTTCACGCTCTTGTCGTCATGCGACGAATACCCGATCGACAGGTCCTGGCCGAGGTGGAACGCGAAATCGCCGCCACGCGTGCTCAGGATCGCGCCGCCCTCGATGGCCGGCGCCCAGATGATCTCGCCGTTCACGAGACGGCGAATGTGCTCGAGAATCGGATAGCCCATGTCGCTCGCTTCGCTCACCGCCGTGTACGCATCGGAGCCGAGCAGGACCGCGTACGGGCCGTCCACGCCCTGCAGGCGCAACTGTTCGAGCGCCTTGGCGATGACCGTGGGGTAGTCGGCGATATCGGCCGGCATCGGCAGGATCGGGTTCGACGAGCCTTCGCGGATGCCCGTGATCTGCGCGGCCGTGTAGCCGTCGAAAATCGCGCGGTCTTCCGCGAACGCGAGGCGCGTGGCCGCGTCCTTGGCCGGCTGCCAGTCGGAGTCTTCGGCGCCGCGCTCGACGTCGTCGATGGCGTCGCGCGAAAGTTCGAACGGCACGCGCAGTTCCACGATCGCCTTCACTTCGCGCTGGCGCGCGCGGATGCCTTCGAGCGGCGCTTCGATGCCGTTCTGGTGGCCCGTGCCGACTGCGGCGAGCGCCGGGCCGCCGGGGCCCTCGACGTCCACGACGCGGCGGCCCGCGAGCGAGCGCTTGAAGGTGCGCGCAACTTCTTCTTCGATTTGCGACCACGCGGCCGTGGAAATGGGCGCCAGCTCGCGATGGAGGTTATTCATACCGGGGTGCTCCTTTGAGGGATCCGATGGCGAGCGAGCCGTCCGCGCTCGGCGCGGCGGCAGGCTCGGTTTCTGTTTCCGATGCTGGGTCGGCGCTCACCTCGATGGTGGGCGCGGCGCCCGGGTCGACTTCGGCGAGCGCTTCGAGCAGCGTCTGCGACGGCACGAAGAAGAGGCCCCCCGTGACGGCGCGGCTGAAGTCGAGCAGCCGGTCGTAGTTGCCGGGCGGCAGGCCGACGAACATGTTTTCGAGCATCTGTTCGATCGGCTCGGGCGAGCGCGCATAGCCGATGAAGTAGGTGCCGAATTCGGCCGAGCCGGGCCGGCCGAACGGCATGTTGTCGCGCAGGATCTTGATCTCGTTGCCTGCGTCGTCTTCGAGCGTGGTGAGCGAACTGTGCGACCAGCTCGGCTTCACGGCTTCGTCCAGTTCGATGTCCTGAAGCTTGGTGCGGCCGATGATGTGCTCCTGGGCCTCCACGGAAAGCGCGTTCCAGCCTTTCATGTCGTGCATGTACTTCTGCACGAGCACGTAGCTGCCGCCGCAGAATTCGGGATCTTCGTTTTCGCCGATCACCGTGAAATGGACGGCTTCGTTGCCCGTCGGATTCTCGGTGCCGTCGACGAAGCCGATCATCGCGCGCATGTCGAAGTTGCGAAAGCCGTGCACTTCGTCCACGGTCGTGACCGCGCCTTCCAGGCGCGTCATGAGCTGGGTGGCGAGCTCGAAACACAGGTCGGTTTCGTCGGCGCGAATGTGCAGCAGGATGTCGCCGGGCGTGGCGATGGCCTTGCGCTCGCCCGTGCCGAATTCGCGGAACGGGTGCAGACCGGCCGGGCGCGGCTCGCCGAACAGCTTGTCCCATGCGTCGGATGAAAAGCCGACCACGCACGACAGATTGCCGGCGGGCACGCGCTTGCCGACCGCGCGCACGAGGTTGGCGACGTCGGCGCACCAGGCGCGCACGGTGGCGCGGCTCGCGGCGTCGTCGTTGACGGTCGCGACGATGAAGAAGGCATTGCGCGTGACGGCGCTGGAGACGGACTGCGGTTCCTGCGTGAGAGAGGCCGGCGTCATGATGTGGGGTATCGCTCGTGAGTCCAGAGTCGGGTTTGGGTTCTGCTGTGCCCGCATAGTTTAGCCAAACTCGGGGAAAACGGCCGTTTGCAGGCGAGAGGGTGCCGTGCGAGGATACTCATCATCATGGCCATTGTGGAGACACACCATGTGGGACCACACCGAGCATGAAGGCTTCGAGATCTGGGTGCTGCCGATTCCGGCGTTCGGGCCGCGCGCGCCCGAGCCGCTGTTCCACTACAGCGGCTACATCTGCCGCCACGGCGCGGACGCCCATGTCGAAGGGCGCAGCGTGCGCTTTCACGACATGATGCGCAACTACACGGGCCCCGACGCCGCGCTCGACGCCGCCTACGCGGACGCCCGCAAGCGCATCGACCGCTTCCACGCCACGGGAAGCTGGGCCGAGAGCACGGCCTGAGCCTTCAATTTCCCTTTCAGCGGCCGCCCTGCACGATCAGCTTCACGGGCCGCCCTTCGCAGCTCACCTCGCCCGGCAGCGCGAGCGTACGCCAGCCCGCCGGCTGGCCGGGGGCGCTGAGGTCGGTGACGTCGTCGGGATAGGTCGTGACCACGTTGAACGGCCACGACCCGCGCCGCAGCCGCTCGTGGACGAGCGAGCCGACCCAGATCGGCGTGGGCTCCCCGTCGCTCGCGTGGCCATCGCCAGTGTCGTTCCCATTGCGCCGCGGCGCGAGCGCATAGCCCGAAGGCCAGAAGCGCAGCACGTCGCGGCGGCTGCCCGGCTCGCCCGCGTCGCCAGGCTTCCCGGCGAGGCGCGCGCGGGCGAACACGAGCGGCGAGGGCAGGCCGTTGTTCAGCTTCGGCAGCAGCGGCAGGGACATCACGTCCACATTCGGGGCGACGAGCGACAACACGCTCCTCACCGAGATCTGCGGACCTTCGGCCCAGCCCGCGTCGCGCAGCGCCGTGCGCAGATCGTCGGCGCTCGCGGCCCACTGGATCGTCATCGGTTCGCGGCGCGCGCCTTTCATGTCGAAGCGATAGCACGCAAACGTCCTCCACAGCGAATCGCTCCACTGCATTTGCGAGAGGACGACTGGCGGCGCCGCCGCGGTCGTGGGCGGCGCGGGCGTGCGCCCGCCCGGCACCGTCTGCAGCAGAACGGCGCCGACCAGCACGAGGAGCACGATGGGCGGCACGTATGCGCGTTGCGGCGGCCGCTTGGGGTAGCGCCAGAGCGAGGTGAGCACCACGATCGCCACCCAGATCGCGGCGAAGGCCGCGCCGCCGATGGCGTCCGAGAACAGGAAGCGGTCGAAATAGAGCCCCGCGAACGCCACGGCGACGATGATGCCGTTGCCGAGCGCGGCGACGAGCGCGGCCTCCAGCATGCTCGCGCGGCGCACGAGCAGGAACATCACGAAGCCGTAGACGATCACCATCGACGACACGCGGTCGCTCGGGAACACATAGGCCTCGACGGCCTGGCCGCCGCCCGGCGACGTATGGTGGATCACGAAGCGCAGGATGAGGATGAGCAACTGCGAAACGGCTGCCGCGATCATCCAGTAAGCGATGGTGCGCCAACGCCGCTCCAGCACCATCCAGATGCCCACCGTCGCGATGAGCGCCGCGAGCGTCCAGGTGCTGCCGAGCGTTTCGACGCGCGCGAGGGCCGCGTCGGCCCAGGTGGTGCGGATCGACTGCAGGAACTGGCGCACGGACTGGTCGATCTGCACGAGCGGCGCGCCGCGCAGCACGTTGCCGAGCACATAGGAAAACACGGCTGCGCACACCGGCACGAGGCCCGTGATCACGATGACGGGGCCGAGCGCGGGCTGCGCGGGGTCGAGCAGGCGGGCGATGCGCTTCGAGGCGCGCCCGGGATGCTGCGCTGCCCACTGCGCCGCGCTGCGCCGCGACGCGCCGGCCCAGTTGTCGATGTGCAGTAGCAGCATGCGCACGAAGCGCCAGATGAGCCAGAGCGCGAGAGCGACGATGCCGATGACGACCACCAGCCGGAACGACACCGCGCCCGCGAGCTGGAGCGAGGCGCCGAACACGACGCCCGGCACGATATGCGCGGGCGCCCAGACGAGCGCGGAAATCACGTTCATCATGAAGAAGCGCATGGGCTTCATGCCGGCCATGCCCGCGACGATCGGCACCACGGCGCGCAGCGGCGCGATGAAGCGCGCGAGGATCACGCTGCGCGTGCCGTGGCTCACGAAGTAAGCGTGTGCACGCTCGAGAATGGCGGGGTGGCGGCTGAACGGCCACATCTGGGCCAGCGAGCCGCGGTAGCGATGGCCGATCCAGAAGCTCACGCCGTCGCCGGCCACGGCGCCCGCAATCGCGCAGACGAAGAGCCAGCCGAGGTTGATCGTGCCGGTGGCGGCGAACGCGCCGGCAATGAACATCGCCGTGCTGCCGGGAATGAACGTGCCGATGAACGCGAGCGATTCGAGGAAAGCGGCGACCACGACAAAGCCGAGCGTCCACGTCGCGTGCGCGGCGAGCAGGTGCAGCAAATGATCGTAGGCGTGCTCCATGAGCGGGGCGGGTTCGTTTGCTGGGGCTCGCGGGGCGGGCGCGAGATCGGGCGGGTGCCGGTCCGCACCGGCCTTGCGCAACTAGCCGCAAGCGGCGTGCGGGACCATCAGGCGCAATATAACCGGGCGCGCGCAACTACGTGCGACGCGAGGCCAGACGGGGCGCAGCGAGGGGGCAAAGGCGGGACCGCGTCGCGCGGCGGCGACGCGGAAGGGGGAGCGGCGAATTTTTTGCGCTCGCAAGTCCGGCTATGACCGGGACAAGACTCAGATGACCCCCTTCTCCTTCAACCCGGCCAGTTGTTCCGCCGAATAACCGAGCATCGACTGCAAGATCTCCTGCGTGCCTTCGCCCAGCTGCGGAGGCGCATGCCGCACGGGCATTCGCTCGCCGTCGAAGCGCCACGGCGGCGCGAGCACCGGCGTCGTGCCGCTTTCAGTATGCGGATGCGGCTGCTGCGTGACGAGCCCGCCAAGCGTTGCGCGCGGCGACAGCAGCGCCTCGCGCAAGCCCGCGACTTCGCCGCACGGAATGCCCGCGCCCGCGAGCCGTTCGAGCAACAGTTTGCGCGGACGGCTGCCCAGTTCGCGCGTGAGTTCGGGCACGAGCGTCTCGCGGTTCTGCCCGCGCAGGATGTTGGTCTTGTAGCGCGCGTCGTCGGCGAGGTCGGCGCGCTCGATCACCTCGCGGCAAAAGCGCTCGAACTGCGCGTTGTTGCCCACGGTGATCACGAGCGGACCATCGGCCGCATCGAACACGCCATACGGCACGATCGACGGATGCGCATTGCCGTAACGCGGCGGGTCCTCGCCGATCAGCAGCGCTTCGAGGCCGTAGTAAGCGGTAATCATGAGGCCGCAGTCGAACAGCGCCATCTCGATGTGGCGCCCGCGACCCGTGCGCTCGCGCTCGTAGAGCGCGGCGAGCATCGCCTGTGCGGAATACATGCCCGTGAAAAGATCAACGGCCGCCACACCGAATTTGAGCGGCGGCTGGTCGGCTTCGCCATTCATCGCCATGAGGCCCGTTTCGCCCTGCACGACGAGGTCGTAGCCGGGGCGCTTCGCTTCGGGTCCCGTGCGGTCGTAGCCCGAAATCGAGCAATAGATGAGACGCGGATTCTCCGCGCTCAGCTGCTCATAGCCGAGCCCGAGCTTTTCCGCGCCGCCGAACTTGAAGTTCTGCACGACGATGTCGCTGGTTTGCGCCAGCTCGCGCACGATCTGCTGGCCTTCGGGCGTTTGCAGATCGAGCGTGATCGAACGCTTGTTGCGATTCACGCTGTTGAAGTACGCAGTCTCTGTCTTGCCGACGCGCACGCCCCAGTCTCGCGTGTCGTCGCCGCGGTCGGGATGCTCGATCTTGATGACTTCCGCGCCGAGGTCGCCAAGCACCATCGCGCTCCACGGCCCGGCCAGCACGCGCGAAAGATCGAGCACGCGCACGCCCGATAGAGGCAAGCTGTTTTTGTCCGTCTGCATCAACCGGTACTCCTGGTTCGTTGTCGGGGCAACACAGTCGCCCCTTCTTCATGGCTCACGCCGCCTCACGCCCCAATGCGATATAGCGCGCGAGATGATGATCCTCGTCGCCAAGCTGATGATCGATCATCACGAGCCGCTTTGCATAGTGCGCGAGCGGCAATTCCCACGTCATGCCGATGCCGCCGTGCAGCTGGATCGCTTCTTCGGCCACGCGCGCGCCAATGCGCCCGATCGTGTACTTGGCGGCCGAGAGCGCACGTTCGCGCTGCGCGCGCGGCGCGTCGATCGCCGCTGCCGCGTTGATGACCGCCGAGCGCGCCTGCTCGATTTCGAGCAGCACGTCCGCCATGCGATGCTGCAGCGCCTGGAAACTGCCGATGGGCAAACCGAACTGCTTGCGCGTGCGCAGGTATTCGAGCGTGAAGTCACGCGCGATCTCCATCGCGCCCACGGCTTCCGATGCGAGCGCGACGATGCCGTATCCGCGTGCATGTTCGAGCGTCGCGAAGCCGCTGCCTTGCGCACCGACGAGCGCATCGGCATGCACCTTCACGTTGTCGAGCGCCACTTCCGCTGCGCGGCCGCCGTCGATCTTGCGGTAGCCGCGCAGGCTCACGCCCGCTGCATCGCGCGGCACGAGGAAGAGCGAGATGCCCGCTTCGGCGAATGCATCGCCGGAGGTCCGCACCGAAACGAGCAGCAAATCGGCATGTTCGGCATGCTGCACGACGCCCTTCGCGCCCTGCAGCACCCAGCCATCTCCGCTTTTCTCCGCACGCGTCGCCACGCGTGCCTCCTCGTAGTGCGAACCGGGCTCGTCGTGTGCGAGTGCGGCGATTTGCGAGCCGTCGATGAACGAGGCGATGCGCGCGCGCTGTGCCGCGCTGCCCGCGTGGGCGAGCGCGCGGCCCACGATCAGCGTGTCGAGGAACGGCTCGACCACGAGTCCGCGCCCGAGCGCTTCGAACACCACGGCGACATCGAAGCCCGCGCCGCCAAAGCCGCCATCGGCCTCGTCGAACAGCGCGCCGATCACGCCGAGTTCGGCGAAGCGCTGCCACATGTCTGCGCTAAAGCCTTCTTCGGAGCGCGCGATTGTATCGCGCGTATTGAAACCGTATTGCTCCGTGATGAAACGATTGAGCGTATCCGCAAGCATGCGGCGGTCTTCTGTATGCTGGAAGTCCATGGCGTGCCTCTCAAAGCCCGAGAATCATCTTGGAAATGATGTTCTTCTGAATTTCGTTGGAGCCGCCGAAAATCGACAGCTTGCGGTTGTTGAAGTATTGCGCGGCGGCGCTGGCGGCATCGTCGGGGCCGATTGCCTCGCCCGCATAGCCCTCTTCGAGCGCTTCCTCGACGAACGGCGCCGCATACGGACCCATCGCGCGGCGCAGCAGCGAGGAGATCTCCTGGCGGATCTCGGTGCCGCGAATCTTGAGCATCGAGCTTTCCGCACCGGGTACGCCGCCGCCCGCCACCGCAGCGATCACGCGCAGGTTGGTCGTCTTCATGTTCTCCAGATCGATCTCGACCCTGGCGATGCGCGCCGCAAATTGCGGATCTTCCGCGAGCGGCTTGCCGTTGCGCGTGATGTTCTGCGCGGCGCGCTTCAGGCGCGCGAGCGCCGCCACCGAAAAGCCCACGCCCGCGATGTTCGTGCGCTCGTACGTGAGCAGATATTTCGCGTAGGTCCAGCCGCGGTTTTCTTCGCCAACGAGGTTCGCCACCGGCACGCGCACGTCGGTGAAGAACACTTCGTTTACCTCATGTTCGCCGTCGAGCGTGACGATGGGGCGAACCTCGATGCCCGGCGTGTTCATGTCGATCAGCAGGAAGCTGATGCCTTCCTGCTTGCGCACGTCGGTGGCGGTGCGCACGAGGCAGAAAATCATGTTCGCGTAGTGGCCGAGCGTGGTCCACGTTTTCTGGCCATTCACCACGTAGTGGTCGCCGTCACGAACGGCGGTCGTGCGCAGCGAGGCGAGGTCCGAGCCCGCGCCCGGTTCCGAATAGCCCTGGCACCACCAGTCCGAGCCGTCGAGAATGCGCGGCAGCCAGTAGCGCTTTTGGGCCTCGCTGCCGTACTTGATGAGCACGGGCCCGAGCATGTTGACACCGAACGGCACGATGCGCGGTGCGCCTGCAATCGCGCATTCGTTCTCGAAGATGAACTTCTGCACGGCGCTCCAGCCGGGGCCGCCGTATTCCTGCGGCCAGTGATTCGCGAGCCAGCCTTTTTCGTGGAGGATCGCATGCCATTGCGCCATGTCGTCGCGCGTCAGGTGCCGGCCGTTGCTCACCTTGCTGGCTAGGCGCTGTGGCAGGCGGTCGTTCAGGAACGCGAGCACTTCGCTGCGAAACGCCTCTTCTTCGGCGGTGAATTTCAGGTCCATGTGTGAAAAGCTCCTTCAGGGCACATTCAGGCCGATTGATTGAGGCTCGCGAAATTCTCGCCGCGCTCGACCAGTTCGACGAGCAGCGGCGAAGGACGCCAGAACAGCGGATCTTCCTTCGCATACTCGCGGATATCGGCGAGCACGTTGGCGAGGCCCACGCTATCGGCGTACTTCATCGGGCCGCCGCGATAGCGCGGGAAGCCGTAGCCGTAGAGCAGCGTGACATCCACATCGAGCGGGCGCAGCGCGATCTTTTCATGCACGACGTTCGCGCCTTCGTTGATCATCGCGGCCATGTAGCGGCGCATGATGGCTTCGTCGCTGAAGCTGCGCGGCGTGATGCCCGCGCGTTCGCGTTCGCTGTGGATGATCGCTTCCACTTCGGGGTCGGGCGTGCCCGTGCGTGCGCCTTCCGGGTAGAGATAGAAGCCGCGGCCCGTCTTCTGGCCGAACCAGCCGCGCTCGCAGATGCGGTCGGCGATCTGCACGTAGCGCGCCTGCGGGTCGCGCGTGGCGGCGCGGCGCTTGCGCGTGGCCCAGCCGATGTCGCCGCCCGCGAGATCGACCACCTGGTACGGGCCCATCGGAAAGCCGAAGTCGCGCACGGCCTTGTCGATCTGGTACGGCGAAGCGCCGTCCTCCATCAGATGATCCGCAGCGGTGCGGAACACCGCGAGAATGCGGTTGCCGATGAAGCCGTCGCACACGCCCGCGCGCACCGGCACCTTGCGCAGCTTCTTCGCCAGCTCGAATGCCGTGGCCACGACATCGGCACTCACCTGCTTCGGCACCACGATTTCGAGCAGCTTCATGATGTTGGCGGGCGAGAAGAAGTGCAGGCCTACCACGTCCTGCGGGCGTTGGATGCTGGCGGCAATGGCGTCGATGTCGAGATATGAGGTATTGGTCGCGAGCACGGCGCCGGGCTTGCACACGCGGTCGAGTTCGGCGAACACGGCCTGCTTCACGGCCATGTCCTCGAACACGGCTTCGATGACGAGATCGGTGGTCGCGAGCGCATCGTACGAGGTGCTGCCGTTGAAGCGCGCGAGGATCTGCGCCTTCGCTTCGGGCTTCATGCGGCCCTTGGCGATGAGGCCGTCGTAGACTTTTTCCACGTGGGCGCGGCCGCGTGCGAGCGAGGCCTCGTCGCGTTCGATCATCGTCACGGGCAGGCCCGCGTCGAGCACGGCCACCGCAATGCCCGCGCCCATCGTGCCGCCGCCGATCACGCCGACGGTGTCGATCGCGCGCGGCTTCGCGCTCTTCGTTTCAGGGGCCTTCTGCACTTCGCGCTCGGCGAAGAATGCGTGCACGAGACCGGCGCGCTGCGGGCTTTCGAGGCATTCGAGGAACTGCTTGCGCTCGAAGCGCAGGCCTTCGTCGAACGAGAGATCGAGCGCGGCCTGCACGCAGTCGACGATCTTCAGCGGCGAGAACAGGCCACGCGACTTCTTCGCGGTCTCGGCGCGCGCGGCGTCGATCGCGGCTTGCGCCTGGGAGCGATCGGCGAGCGCCTGGGCGTCGCGCGTGCGGCGCGCCGGCGCATGGCTCGCGAGCAGTTCCTGCGCGTAGGCAAGGCCTTCGGCGAGAATGTCGTCGCTCGCGCCCACGCGGTCGACGAGGCCCAGCTTGCGCGCATCCTGCGCGCTCGCGTGACGGCCGCTCAGCATCAGCGAGAGCGCCGCTTCGGCGCCGATCAGGCGCGGCGTGCGTTGCGTGCCGCCGGCACCAGGCAGCAGGCCCAGCTGCACTTCGGGCAGGCCGAGCTTCGCGCCCGCCACGGCGAGCCGATAGTGCGCCGCGAGCGCCACTTCGAGGCCGCCGCCGAGCGCCGCGCCGTGAATGGCGGCGATCACCGGCTTGTGGCAGGCCTCGATGCGGTTGCACACGTCGGGCAGCGCGGGCGGTTGCGGCGGCTTGCCGAACTCGCGGATGTCCGCGCCGGCAATGAAATTGCGCCCCGCGCCGACGATCAGCACGGCCTGCACGGCGTCGTTCGCCTCGGCGTGCTCGATGGCGGCGGCGAGGCCGCGGCGCACGTCCACGCCCAGCGCGTTGACGGGCGGATTGTCGACGGTGACGAGCAGCACCTTGCCGCGCAGTTCATGAGTGACGGGGGAGGTGTTCACGGGATCGGATGCCATGGCGATGCTGTCTCCATAATGAGGGCCGGACTGGCGGGCCAGACGGCAATGTTTCATGTTCGCGTCGATTCTCGGCGTGATAGGGACAATTGACAATCCCATCGCTCGTTGACAGACTGTCAAAGTATTTTTGACAGTGGATGTGCCATGGACGTCAACGCGCTGACCCTGCTGGTCGAGATTCTCGACGCGGGCAACCTGAGCGAGGCGGCGCGCCGGCTCAGGATGAGCCGCGCGAACGTCAGCTACCACCTCAACCACCTGGAGAAGTCGATTGGCCTGCAGCTCGTGCGCCGTACCACGCGCCGTGTCGAGCCGACCGAAATCGGCCTGAAGCTTTACGAGCACGGCCGGGCGATCCAGAACGCGCTGCTCGCCGCGCGCGAATCGGTTTCCACCCTCGGCCAGAGCCTGCAGGGGCGCGTGCGGCTTTCGGTGCCGAGCGGCTACGGGCAGCTCGTGATGTCGGACTGGCTGATCCAGTTCAAGCGGATGTACCCCGGCATCGTGCTCGACGTGATGTTCGAAAATCGCGTGGAAGACCTGCTGCGCGACGAAGTCGATATTGCCGTGCGCGTGATGCACGAGCCGCCGCAGAATCTCGTGGCGCGCGACATGGGGCCGGTGAAGTACATCGCATGTGCGTGTACGGAATGGGCCGATAAGCACGGCATGCCGCAAACGCTCGAGGATCTGGCGCGTGCGCCCGTCATCACGGCAACGGTGGTGGGGCGGCAATTGCGCCTTGCGGGTTATCTAAACGAGGACCGGCACGAGGTGTTGCTCGAGCCCTCGATCATTTCGGAAAACTTCCTGTTTCTGCGCCAGTCGATTCTTGCGGGACTCGGCGTGGGCATCGTGCCCGACTACGTCATGCACGACGACATTCGCCAGGGCGCTGCCGTCACGTCGCTCGACGCGTGGCGCCTGAGCATATTCGGTACGCATATGTACATGCTCTATATGCCGAACCGCCATCACACGCGGGCGGCGTCCACCTTCATCGATTACGTGCTGGGCGAGGCCCGCAAGACCGGGCGCGGCGCTGCCGCGTGAGCGGCGGACGTAGCACGCCGCCACCCGGCCGCGCCGGTTGCATGCGCAACGGCCTATTGGCCCGTGAGCGTGTTGCTGTACTCCACGGCGGGCTGCGAGGTGTTGCCGCCCTGCGCGACGAGCAGGTGAATCTGCCCCGGCAGGAGCTGCGAGAGCGTGCCCGAGATCGGCACGGTCGTAATGAGCCAGTCCGCATTGTTCGCGAGGTTGAACGAGGCCGACTCGAAAATCGCCGTCTTGCTGCCCGCCGTCGTGACGATCGCCACGTAGTTGCCGCCGTTCATGTAGATCGAGTCCTGGCCGCTCGCGGGCACGGCGTTCTTGTATCCCACGGCCGGCAAGGTCGGCTGCACGCCGTTGATATCCGTGCCGGGAGCGACGATGTAAATGTCGAGGTTCTGCGCATTGACGGTGGCGTTGAACGCGCGCAGGCGTGCGCTGCTGGAAAGCAGGCCCTTGTCGAACGGATCGTCGATCAGGCCGATGTCGCCGCCCGAGAGCGCGGGCAGCGCGAGCACGGTGTACTCGTGACCCTTCGCCACGTCGGGGAAGGCGCCGCTAGCAATCGGCGCGGTCGTGCCCGTGTTCGCATACGAAACGTTGGTATTGCCGGTGTTGATGTTGGCGAAGTTCGTGACCTGCTTGTACGCGATGTTCGTCTGCAGCGCGCTGCCGTTCACCAGAAAATCGACGTTCGGGCCGCCCGGCAGGGCATGCACGAAATGAATCTCGGGGTTCTGCACGCCGATTTCCTTGCCCACGTCGTTGCTGCTGCTGCTGCCGCCGCATGCCGTGAGCAGGGCTGCCGCGCTCGCAAACGCGAGCAGGGTGCGTATCGTCTTCATTGTTGACCTCATTCGTTTCGTTCAGGCTGCACGGTGTACGGCCTCGATTGCGGCCGCGCGTTGTTATTGCGCCCCTGCGCGAGCCGGGACGGCGGCGCGATGCTGCATAGGGGCGAGCAAGATCAGCAATTGGTGTGCCGTGCGTGGCGATTCGACGCGATGCGTGTGTGCGCAACGGGATGAGGGGAGGGGGAGTGATGGGGGGCGGCGCGCGGATGAAGCGTGGCGCGCCCGACCTTTGCGACGTTCGATGGCAGCTTTTACCGGCGGCGCGAAGATCCGCGCCGATATTCAAGCGTCCTGTGCGGCATTGTTGTCCGGGTTCGCGTCTTGCTTGCCGACTGCACTGGCGCTGGCGGCATCCGGCCGTCCGCGTGTGGCGGACGAAACGGCTACGCGTTGCTGAATCCCGGCCTTGGTGAGCATATGCGCGCTGATCGGCGCGGTGAGAAACAGGAACGCCGGAATCAGCACTTCGTGCAGGCTCGCAAAATTATTGTGCGCACTGAAGTACACGACGGAGGCGAGCACGACGCCGCCTACGCCGAGCGTGGTCGATTTGGTCGGTCCGTGCAGGCGCATATAGAAGTCGGGCAGGCGTGCGAGGCCGATCGCGCCGATCAGCGTGAACGCGCTGCCGAGCAGGAGCAGCACGCAGACAAACGCTTCGATGACGGTTTGCATGGCGAAGCCCTAGTTCAGTTCGATGATGTCGCCGCGCTGCAGGTACTTCGTGAACGCGACGGTCGCCACGAACCCCATGACCGCGATGAGCAGCGCGATTTCGAAGAAGACCGTCGAGCGCAGCATGATGCCGTAGACGACGATGAGTGCGATTGCGTTGATATTGAGCGTGTCGAGCGCGACGAGCCGGTCGGGCAGCGAAGGCCCGCGCACCAGGCGCGCGAGTGTGAGCAGGAACGCGAGCCCGAGGATCGCGAACGACACCGGAATGACGATGGCTAGCATGCGAAGATCTCCATGAGCGGGGCTTCGTAACGGGACTTGATCAAGGCGACGAGCGCGGCTTCGTCTTCGAGATCGAGCACGTGCACGACAAGGCGCCTGCGGTCGTCGGAGAGTTCGGCGCACAGCGTGCCGGGGCTCAGCGAGACGATGCTGATGAGCGCCGAGAGCGCGATTTCGTGAGTGCTGTCGAGCGGCACGTCGATGAAGGCAGGGCGCAGGCGCTGCGTCGGGCCGAGCACGAGCAACGCGACTTCGAGATTTGCCACGAGGATGTCGTAGAGCACATGTCCGAAAAGCCGTACGAGCAGCCACGGTCTGCCGAAGCGCACGGGCGCGAGCCATAGCCCTTCGCCCACGCGGTAGGCGATGGCGGTACCGAGCACGAAGCCAAGGAGCAGGTTGCCCGGCGACACGTCGTTCATCAGCAAGACCCAGCATACGAGCAGCACGACGGTGAGCCAGGGGTGTGGAAAGAGCCTCTTGAGCATGTCAGCTTCCTCCGCCCTGTGACGTTTGCGCGGCCTGGGCGGGCAGGATCGCGTGAACGTAGGCTGCGCGGTCGAGCAACTGCGCGGCGGTGGCGTCGAGATACTGCTTGAGCGGGCCGGCAAATACCGTTGCGGCCACCACGCCCGCGAGCAGCAGCGCACACGCGGCGAGCTTGGCGCGGCTGCCGCGCGGCGCGGTGGCGGGTGCGCCGTCGTAGGCGCGCGCAGCGGGAACTGCCCACAGCAGGCGTGTGCCTGTGCGGCTGAGCGCGACGATCGACAGCAGGCCCGCGACCAGCACGGCGGGCCAGAGCACGACAGCCCGTGAAAGCGGCGTGGCGGCGAGCACCATGGCCTTGCCCAGAAAGCCCGAGAGCGGCGGCAGGCCGACTGCGCCAACCGCTGCCGCGAGATAGAGCACGCCGGCGAGGTTCGAAGGCCAGGGCTTGGGCGTTTTTTCGGGGTTCGCTGCCTTGGGAGGCGTTGCGATCGGCTCGCTGTCTGCATCGGGTGTGATGGCTGGCGCGGTGGCGTCGTCGAGCGATTCGAGCGAAGCGGGCTCGCGCGTTTCGGCTGCAGCGGGCACGGCCGCCGGTTCGCTTGCTTCGGACTCCAGCGTATCGGCGAGCATGAACAGCGCGCCCGTGCATAGCGTCGTGCTGATGAGGTAGTACAGCAGCGCGCTCCAGGCGAGCACGGTCTGCAGCGTGACAGCCGCAATCAGCAGGCCGACCGAGACCAGCACGAGAAAACCGGTCGTGGTCTTAAGGCTCGATACCGCGAGCGCGCCGAGCGCGCCATAGACGATCGTCGCAATCGCAAGCCACCACGCCCATTGATGCAGGAACGCGTCGAGCACGCCGCCCGCTGCGCCGAACACGAGTGCGTCGCAGCGAAGCATCGCGTAGATGCCCACCTTGGTCATGATCGCGAACAGCGCGGCCACGGGCCCGATCGCGCTTCGATACGCCAGGGGCAACCAGAACGACATGGGGAAGACGGCGGCCTTCAGGCCGAATACGAGCATGAGCGTCGCGCCCGCGAACTGCGCGAGGGGCAGCGAGGCGGGGTCCAGCTGCGCAAGCCGCTCGCCCGCGTCGGCCATGTTGAGCGTGCCCGTGAGGCCGTAAAGCACGCCCAGCGCGATGAGAAAGAACGACGAGCCCACGAGGTTCAACAGCATGTAGTGCAGGCCGTTGCGCACGCGGCGGCGTCCGCCGCCATGCAGCAGCAGCGCGTAGGAGGCGATCAGCAGAAGTTCGAAGAAGACGAACAGGTTGAAGAGATCGCCGGCGAGAAACGCGCCGTTCAGGCCCATCAGCTCGAACTGCACGAGCGCGCGATAGTAGCGCCCGCGCCGGACATCGGCGCTCGTGGTGCCGAGCAGGCAGCAGCACGCGAGCAGCGCGGTCAACACGAGCATGAGTGCGCCGAGCCGGTCGATCTGCAACACGATGCCGAACGGCGCGGGCCACGCGCCGAGCGCATAGCTCGCAACCTGCCCTTGCGCGGCGAATTCGGCGAGCGCCACCGCGATGGGCAGCAAGGCGAGCGTGGCAATCACGTTGATCGCACGCTGCAAGCGCTTCGCGCGCAGCGGCAGCGCAACGATCGCGCCGGCCGCGAACAGCGGAATCAGGATGGGGAGGATGAGAGCATGACTCATTCGCCGCGCATCTCCAGGCCGCTGCGCTGCGGGTTGTCGCCGTCCACGTGATCGGTGCCGTCGATCGCTAGCGCGCGCAGCGCGAGCACGACCGTGAAGGCCGTCATGGCGAAGCCGATCACGATCGCAGTGAGCACGAGCGCCTGCGGCACCGGGTCAGCATACTGCGCGCCCGGCGCGATCACGGGCGGCTTGCCGGTGGAGAGCCGGCCCATGCCGAGCAGGAACAGGTTGATCGCATACGAGAACAGCGTGATGCCGAGGATCACCGGCAGCACGCGCGCGCACAGCAGCAGGTAGAGGCCGCTCGCGCAGAGCACGCCGAGCGTAATGGCGAAGGCGGCTTCCATCAGCTTTTCTCCACGGATTGCATGTCCTTGTCGCGCACGCCGAGGTGCGAGACGATCGTGAGCGTCGTGCCGACCACGGCGCCAAGCACGCCGAGGTCGAACAGCATGGCCGTGCTCAGCTCGATTTCGCCGATCAGCGGCACGTGCAGATGGCCGAACGCGCTAGTGAGGAACGGGTGGCCGAGCACGATCGCGCCTACGCCCGTCGCGGCCGCGACGAGAATGCCGAGGCCCGCGAGCCCGCGGTAGTTGATGCGGATGCGCGACTCGGTCCACAGCACGCCGCTCGCCACGTATTGCAGCAGCAGTGCAATGGAGATCACGAGCGAGGCGATAAAGCCACCGCCGGGCAGACTATGGCCGCGCAGAAAGATGAACACGGCAACGAGCAGGGTGAGCGGCAGCATGAGGCGCGCGAGAATGGCGAGCAGCAGCGGATGCGACTGCGACGACCATGGCAGACCGCCCGGGCCCGTGTCGGGCGATTTCAGGCGCAGGCCGCGCAGCAGTGCCTTCACGGCGAGCCCCGCCACCACCAGCACGCTGATCTCGACCATCGTATCGAAGCCGCGGAAATCCACGAGGATCACGTTGACGACGTTGTGGCCGCCGCTGCCCGGCAGCGCGTTCGCGAGAAAGAATTGGCCGACGCCGTCAATGGGAGCGCGCGTCATCACCGCATACGCCACGGCGCCGATCAGCGTGCCGCCCGCGAGTGCGAGCAGCGCGTTGCGGGTACGCGCGGCTGGAGGCTCCTGCGCGCGCTGCACGACAGGCAAAAAGTAGATGGCGAGCACGAGCAATAGTACCGTGACCACTTCCACGGAGATCTGCGTGAGCGCGAGGTCTGGCGCGGAAAAACGCACGAACGCCAGCGTGACGAGCAGCCCGCAGGTGCTCAGCATCACGAGTGCGTAGAGCGTATTGGCGCGCACGAGCACGACGCCCACGGCCATCAGCGCCATCAGCACGAGGCCGACGAGCGTCATCGCATCGAGCGGCGCCGAGCGGTACGCGCCGTCCAGCGAAGTAAGCGCGAGGAGCGCCGCACCCGGCACGATCAGCATCGCCGCGATCATCCACGCGAGATAAGCCGGCAGCGAGCGCGTTTCGAAGCGATTGACCACGACGCCCGCGGCCTTTTCGAGCTGCTGCACGAAGCGGTCGAAGCCTTCACTCGCGTTCATTTCGGAGAGCACCGAACGATGATGGCGGAACGCGTCGCGGCGATAGAAGAACAGCAGCGCGCCCCCCGCGAACGATACGCAGCTCATCAAGAGCGGCAGATTGATGCCGTGCCACAAGCTCAAGCTGTACGTGGGCACGCTGCCGCCCAGCGCGAACCATGCCGCGGACTCGAGCATCCTGCCGATGGTTTGCTGCGGCACGAGGCCCACGAGCAGACAGATGACGACGAGAATCTCGACGGGCAGCTTCATGAAACGCGGCGGCTCGTGCGGCGGATAGTGAGGAAGGTCGTGCGGCGTCTCGCCGTCGAAGAACACGCCCCACACGAAGCGCAGCGAGTACGCAACCGAGAGCCCCGCCGCGATGACGGCGAGCGCGGGAATGATCCAGCTGAAGTCACCGAGGAGTCCTTGTGCAAGCGTTTCGCCGAAGAACATCTCCTTCGAGAGGAAGCCGTTGAGCAGCGGCACGCCTGCCATCGCGAGCGATGCCACAGCGGCTAGCGCAGCGGTATGCGGCATGAAGCGGCGCAAGCCACGCAGGCGGCCCAGGTCGCGCGTGCCCGTTTCATGGTCGATGATGCCCGCCGCCATGAAGAGCGAAGCCTTGAACACCGCGTGATTGAAGGTGTGAAAGAGCGCGGCGACGGTGGAGAGCTGCGTGTCGAGGCCGAACAGCAGCACGATGAGCCCGAGATGGCTGATGGTGGAATACGCGAGCAGCCCTTTGAGATCGCGCTGCACGAGCGCCAAGGCTGCACCTCCCGTGAGTGTGACGAGGCCGATCAGGCTCGTCACGTAGAAGAACCAGTCGGTGCCTTCGAGCACGGGGTAAAAGCGCGCGATGAGGAAGATGCCCGCCTTCACCATGGTCGCCGAATGCAGGTACGCGGAAACGGGCGTGGGCGCCGACATCGCATGTGGCAGCCAGAAGTGGAACGGGAACTGTGCCGACTTCGTGCAGGCCGCGAACAGAATGAGCAGGAGAATCGCCGGGTACAGCGGATTGCGCTGCACGAGGCCCGCATGCGCAAGCACGACGTCGAGGTCGTAGCTTCCGCAGACGTGGCCGAGCAGCAGCACGGCGGCCAGCAGCGCGAGACCGCCCGCGCCCGTGATGGTGAGCGCCATGCGCGCGCCGCGCCGCGCCTCGGGGCGCGAAGGCCAGAAGCCGATCAGCAGGAACGACACGATGCTCGTGAGTTCCCAGAAGATCACGAGCAGCAGCAGGTTGTCCGACAGCACCACGCCGAGCATCGCGCCCATGAAGAGCAGCAGCAGCGCGTAAAGGCGCGGCAGCGACTCGCTGCCCGCGAGGTAGTAGCGCGCGTAGACAAAAACGAGCAGGCCGATCGCGAGCACGAGCAGCGCGAACATGAACGAAAGACCGTCCAGACGCAGCGCGAACGAGAGGCCGAGCTGCGGGATCCAGTCGGCTTGCCAGTGAAGCACGCCATGGGTGGCCATGCCTACACGTTCGCTGCCCAGCAGTCCCAGGCCGAAGAGCGCGGCCGCGAATGCGATCCACGTGCCGGAGGGGGACGCCCAGCGTCCGGCGAGCGGCCCCGCGAACGCGACGAGCGCTGCGGCGACGAACGGTAATACGACGAGCCACCCCATTGCCATTCGACACTCCCCGTGAATCCGACAGGGCGCCGAGCCGCCGCGCCGCAGTTCACGATCATAGCCGCAAACGGGGACGGAGTTCATTCATGTGGCATCAAGGCGGCCATGGGGTGTCATACGAACGAAACGTGCGTCAGGTCCTCCGGCCTGGGGGCTCATCGACGATCTTCACATCGGCCAGACGAAGGTTTCGTGAGCGCGTGTCGTTTTGCCGATGTCCACCGTGCGCCGCTCCGTGTTGCCGCCATGGCTCGCGGTGATCACATAGCGGCCGTCCGGAATCGAAACGAGCATGAACGGGCCGCGTGTGCGCGTGGAAAGGAGCGGCGTGCCGTACATGTCTGCGATCTTCACGAGCACGGCGGCTTAAAAGCCGCTTAAAAACCCGCTTTTTTCGCGCCCACATGCAAGAAGGCCATCGCCCGCGCGCGGCGGGAGACGGCCTTCGTCACTGCATTACGGCGCGTTGCTACCGCGCCTACTTCATCACTGCGGAATCATGCCGGTCAGCACATACGCCTGAATCAGCGTCACCACGCCCACGACAGCCGCAAAGAACAGGCTGTGACGCACGGTGAAGCGGAACAGAGACGACTCCTTGCCGACGAGGCCGGTTGCCGCGCAGGCCACCGCGATCGACTGCGGCGAAATCATCTTGCCGCTCACGCCGCCCGAGGTGTTGGCCGCCACGAGCAGCGTGTCCGACACGTTGATCTGGTGCGCCGTGGTGTGCTGCAGCGAGCAGAACAGCGCGTTCGACGACGTATCGGAGCCCGTGAGGAACACGCCGAGCCAGCCGAGGAACGGCGAGAAGAACGGGAAGGCTGCGCCCGTTCCGGCAAGCGCGAGAGCGAGCGTGGACGACATGCCCGAGTAGTTCGCGACGAACGCGAAGGCGAGCACGAGACCGATGGACAGCACGGGGCGGCGCAGTTCGCCGAGCGTCTCGAAGAACGCGGTCACGGCGGCGCGCGGCTTCATGCGCAGCAGGATCGCGGAGAGGATCGCGGTGATCATGATCGCGGTGCCCACGGCCGAGAGCCAGTCGAGCTTGAACACGGCCTCATAGGGCTTGGGCGACGCGACGATCGGCGCCGTGCGCACCACGAGCTGATCGAGGCCCGGTACGTGCAGGCTCAGAATCGTGCCTGCGAGCGGCCCCTTCGCTGCGAAGAGCGCCTTGAACGGCTTGACGCTCCACACAGTCACGATGGCCGTGAGCAGAATGAACGGCGACCATGCGCGCACGGTTTGCCCGATGGTGTACGGCGAAGCCTTGCGGCTCGAAGCCGTCGCACGCGAACCGCCGCCGCCGAAGCCGCCCAGCGCAGCGGCACCGCCGCTGACCTTCACGCTCGTGCCTTGCGTTGCCCGGCGCGGCTGCCACACATTGAGGAACGCGGCGAGCGCGACGAGGCTCACGAGCGCCGAAGTGATGTCCGGCAGCTCCGGCCCAATGTGGTTCGACGTGAAGTACTGCGTCACGGCGAAGCTGCCGCCGGCCACGAGCGCGGCGGGCCACGTTTCCTTCACGCCGCGCTTGCCGTCCATGATGAAGACGAGCCAGAACGGCACGAAGAGCGAGAGCAGCGGCAACTGGCGGCCCGCCATCGCGCCGATCAGGAACGGATCGATGCCCGTCACCTGGCCCGCAACGATGATGGGAATCCCCATCGCGCCGAATGCAACTGGAGCGGTATTGGCGATGAGGCACAGGCCCGCGGCATAGAGCGGCTCGAAACCGAGGCCGACGAGCAGCGCCGAGGTGATCGCCACCGGCGCGCCGAAGCCCGCCGCGCCTTCGAGGAACGCGCCGAACGAGAAGCCGATCAGCAGCAGCTGCAGGCGCTGGTCGTCGGTGATCGAGAGCACCGAGGCGCGGATGATCTCGAACTGTCCCGTCTTCACGACGATCTTGTAGAGGAACACCGCGGTGACGATGATCCACGCGATCGGCCAGATGCCGTACGCAAAGCCGAAGCCCGCGGAAACGAGCGCCTGGCGCACGGGCATGCCGTATTCGAAGATCGCCACGGCGAGCGCGAGCAGCAGGGTGATCGCCGCGGCGACATGGCCCTTCATGCGCAGGCCGGCGAGCGCGACGAAGAAGAAGAGAATGGGAATGGCGGCCACGAGCGCGGACAGCCACAGACTGCCGAGCGGTGTGTAGATCTGGTACCAGGGTTGCACTACGGTCTCCTCCGATGATGCGGGTAGAAAATTTATGTGAGGCCGTCAGGCTCGCTTTGAGCGTTATTTCGCAGGCCTGACGACGTAAATGCTATTGCGGCTGGTCGCGTTCGCGCAGCAGGTCGTGCAGGCTGCGCGGGGCGGGCTTGAGCGGCGTGCGATGCCGCGTCCAGCCCATTTGCTGCGAGGGCGCGAGGCCGCGCAGACGCGTCACGGCCCAGCGCAGCGCACGGTAGGCGCGCGGATGCGCAAACGCGCCGCTCCAGAAGCGCCAGATGAACTGCTCGCTCCTGCTGTGATTCGCGCCCTGGCCGCGCAACGGATGCGCCACGCTTTCCTCGGGGTCGCGGTTCGCCTCGGTGCGCAGGCGCACGAGCAGTTGCGGAATCGGAATGCGCACCGGGCAGACTTCGCCGCATGCGCCGCACAGGCTCGAAGCGGTGGGCAGCTCGGCGGTCGCATCGAGCCCGAGCAGATGCGGCGAAATGATCTTGCCGATCGGCCCCGGGTACGTCGTGCCGTACGCATGACCGCCGATGCGCGTGTACACCGGGCAGTGGTTCATGCACGCGCCGCAGCGGATGCATTGCAGCGTGGCGCGCAATTGCTCGTCGGCGTAGGCCTGGCTGCGGCCGTTGTCGAGCAGGACGAGATGCACCTCGCGCGGGCCGTCTTTCTCGCCTGCGCGGCGCGGGCTGCTGATCAGGTTGAAATACGTCGTGATCGGCTGGCCCGTGGCCGAGCGCGTGAGCAGGCTCGAAAGCGGCACGATGTGCTCGAGCTTTGCCACCACCTTTTCCATGCCCATGATCGCGATATGCACGTCGGGGACCGTGGTGGAAAGGCGGCCGTTGCCTTCGTTTTCCACGAGCCAGAGCGTGCCCGTGTCGGCGGCGGCGAAGTTCACGCCGGAGAGGCCGATCTGCGCATCCACGAAGGCGCGGCGCAGCGCGCGGCGGCCCGTTTGAATGAGCGTATCGACGTCTTCCGTAAACGGCGTATCGGGTATGTGTTCCTCGAACAGGTGGCCGATATCGCCCTTCGTCTTGTGAATGGCGGGCATCACGATGTGCGAGGGCTTTTCGCCTGCGAGCTGCACGATGTACTCGCCCATGTCCGATTCGATGCAGTCGACGCCGCGCGCTGCGAGGTAATGGTTGAGCTCGATTTCCTCGCTCGCCATCGACTTGCCCTTGATCACGCGCGTGGCCGCGTGACGCTGCGCGATGGCGTGGACGATACGGTTCGCCTCGTCGGCGGTCTCGGCCCAATGCACCTGAATGCCGTTCTCGCGCAGCTTCGTTTCCAGTTGCTCGAGCAGTTCGGGCAGGCGCGCGAGCGCATGCTGGCGCACGGCTTCGCCGAGATCGCGCAGGGCTTCGAGTTCGTCCGCTTCGGGGAACTGCGCGGCGCGCTTGCCTTGCAGGAAATCCATCGCGCCGCGAAAGCTCTTGCGTAACTGCGGGTCGTCGAGCGCCGTGCGCGCGCGCTGGCGGAATTGCGCAGTCGGGACGAAATGGAGCGTGTTTTCCTGCGAGATCTGCGTGGTCGTGCTCATTCGGCGGCTCCGTGCTGCGCACCCGCTGCGCGATCCTCATCGGTCACGACGACGACCCACAGGGCGCGGGGACCATGCGCGCCATAGGCGGTGGTCTGCTGGATATCCGAGGTCTTCGAAGGACCCGAGATCATCACGAGATTGGTGGGCATGCCGTCACGCCAGCGTTCCGCGGCCACGGCGGCGTGCAGGTCCGCGTGCAGCGTGCTCGCGTGGATCAGCGCGACGTGCAGCGGCGGCACGAGCGAGACCGTGCGCGGCGCGTTCGCGTCGGGCACGACCACGAGCGTGCCCGTCGCCGCGAGTCCCGAGCGCGCGACGGTGAAGCCCGCGTCGACGGTGTCGAAGAGTTCGGCCTTCCACTGCTCGATCGGCTGCGCGTAACTGCGCGCCTGCACGGCGGCCGGCAGCGCTGCGGTGAGCGCCTGGCCTTCGGCGCAGGCGGTGTCGAGCAGCAGGCTGCGCACGCCTGCCGCTGCGAGCCGCCCGGCGAGATCGATGGCCCATGTTGCGGCGCTCGCGCAGATCACCTCGGCGTGCGCGGCTTCGAGCATGCGCTGGAACTGCGCGATGCGTTCGTTCAGCGCCAGCGGGGTGAGCGCCCGGCGCCCGGTGAAATGCGCGTCGATGCGCGCGTCGAGCGCTTCGAGCGTCGTGGAGGGCGCGGCGGGTGCATGGCCGCGCAGGCGTTCCAGCGTGCGCGCCCGCGCGCTCATCGTATCGAGGTTCATGCGGCCTCCCCGCCGGTGCGGCGCCAGAGGAACGAGGCGAGGTGTTCCACGGCGAGCGGCGCGCCCTTGTGCGCCGCCGCGTGGCCGATGTTGAGCAGGCACCCGCAGTCGGCGGAAACCAGGCGCTCGCAGCCCGTGGCGCAGGCGGAGGCGATCTTGTCGGCGACCATCGCGCCGGAGATGTCCGGGTGCTTGAGCGAGAACGTGCCGCCGAAGCCGCAGCATTCCGATTCGCGTTCGTGCTCGATGCGAGTGACGCCCGGCAGCGCATCGACGACTTCGACGCCGTGCACACGCGTGCCCATCTCGCGCCGCGCGCCGCATGAGGTGTGCAGTACGACGCGCTCGTCGGGCTGGCGGACGGCAGCCTGTACGCCATACGCGTCGAACTCGACGTTCAGCACGCGCACGAGGAATTCCGTGAGTTCGTACACGCGCGTCGAGAGTCCCTCGGCGCGCGCGGCGTTGGCCGCGTCGCCATCGAACAGCGCGGGCCAGTGATGGCGCATCATGCCCGCGCACGAACCCGAAGGCACGATCACGGGCCAGGACTTTTCGAAGAGACCGAGTTGCGCGAGCGCGACCTCGCGCGCCTGGCGCGGGTTGCCGCTGCTGTACGCAGGCTGGCCGCAGCAGCTCTGGCTGCGCGGGAAATGGACCGTGAGTCCTTCGCGTTCGAGCAGCTTCACCGCGTCGAGGCCGGCTTGCGGCACGAACAGGTCGACGAGGCAGGTGGCGAACAGATAGACGTCGGTGGGGCGCTCGGTGGGGTATTGCCGTGGCTTCATGTCTCGCTCGGTGTCTTGGCGCGCTTTCGTGCTCCTTTCCCGGGACTGGGGCCGGGCAGCTTGGAGACGAGCGCTGGTTTGGGCGCATAATTCCCGCTTCGGCCGAACGGTTCAAACTGGTTGGACCACTTGCCGCAAGCTAGAACGAGACTCGGGTATGACAATGAGGGACAGGGCAGGCTCGCGCGGGCGCGTGGAGACTGTGATGCGTCAGATGGAGACGTCGCTGCTCGACGGTACCTGGCGCGCGGGAGCGAAGCTGCCATCCGAGCGCGTGCTCGCGCTGGAATACGACGTGGCGCGCAACACGGTGCGCGAGGCGATCCAGCGCCTGGCCGCGCGCGGCCTCGTGCAGAGCCGGCCGGGAGCGGGCGTGTTCGTCACCGACCAGTTGCGCACGGGCTTTGCTTCGCCGTGGGGGCAACTCGTGGCCGATCATCCGGCCTTGCGCGAAGACATCCTCGAGTTTCGTCGCGTGCTGGAAGGCGCGACGGCGTATTTTGCGGCGCTGCGCGCGAGCGACGAGGATCTCGAGCGCATTCGCGCGCTCATGCAGGAGCTGGAGCGCACGCGCGAAGTGGACGACAAGGCCGCCGAAGCCGACACCGATGCGAAGCTGCACGAAGTGATCGCGCAGGCCTCGCACAACGCGATGTTCCTGCATCTGCACACGAGTGTGCTGGGCGTGCTGCGCGAGCACATCACGATCAACGGCACGGGGCTGCGCGTGCAGAACGAAGACGCGCCGGACCAGTTGCTGCTGCAGCACCGCACGCTGTGCGACGCGATCGTTGCGCGGCGTCCCGAGGAGGCGCGCACGGCGATGCAGACGCATATCGACTTCGTGCGCACGCGGGTGGGAGAGGAGATCGGCTGGCCGGAAAGTGGTCCGACCAGTGACGATGCGCCGCGCGCCGCGCCAGCGGCTGCGCAGGCGGGCAAGCCGGCGCGCAAAACCGCGCGCAAGGTGGCGGGCGGCAGAGAGAAAACGCCAGTGGCCCGCGCCGGGCGGGCGAACGCTGCTAAAGTCGGCTGATCGGGCCGACGGGCCTCGTTCCGGGCCGCAGGCAGTACCTGGCCACATGAGCAGGAGGAGCAGATGAACGAACGCGCCGCGCAAATCGTGGCGTTGAGCGCCGTGACGCTGACCGTCAGCGACATCGCGCGGTCGGTGCCCTTCTACGAGGCGCTCGGCTTCGGGCAGAGAGCCGGGCCGGCGGTGCCGGGCTTCGCGTCGTTCGAACTGGGCGGCGCGGCCGGCGTCTCCTATCTGAACCTGCTGGAGGGACCGCACGGCGCCGTGAACGGCTGGGGCCGCGTGATCCTCTACGTCGCCGACGTGGACGCGTTCTACGCCCATGCACTGGCCGCGGGCGCGAAGCCCGAATTCGCACCGCGCGACGCGCCATGGGGCGAGCGCTATTTCCATCTCGTCGATCCGGACGGCCACGAGCTGAGCTTCGCCAGGCCGCTCACCTGAGCCGCCGCAATGCATTTGAAATATTCGTGACACTCGCTGCGCCGATAGTGGCGCGAGTTGACAGCATATCGACCAAGGAGAGAGTCGCCATGAATGAACTGGACCGCACGATGGATGCCGAACAACGGGATGCGCAAGAGCAGGAAGCCGAACTGCATCGTCGTCGGCGTCTGGATGAAGAGCTCATCGACGCCTATGACGAAGAGCTCGAAATGGAGGTCGACGACCGGCTGCAGGAAAGCGGTCTGCAGATCAGCGACGAGGCGCGTGCGCTGCGACGCGTCTATTTCCGCGAGCTGATCCGCCTGCAGGGCGAACTCGTGAAGATGCAGGACTGGATCGTGAGCACGGGGCACCGGCTCGTCGTGATCTTCGAGGGACGCGACGCGGCGGGCAAGGGCGGTGTCATCAAGCGCATCACGCAGCGGCTGAACCCGCGCATGTGCCGCGTCGCGGCGCTGCCCGCGCCGAACAACCGCGAGCGCACGCAATGGTATTTCCAGCGCTACGCGCAGCATCTGCCCGCGGGCGGCGAGATGGTACTGTTCGATCGCAGCTGGTACAACCGCGCGGGCGTGGAGCGGGTGATGAACTTCTGCACTGACGAGGAATACGAAGAGTTCTTCCGCTCGGTGCCCGAGTTCGAAAAGATGCTTGTGAGGAGCGGCATTCAGATCGTCAAGTACTGGTTCTCGATCACCGACGACGAGCAGGAAGTGCGCTTCCAGAGCCGTATCGACGATCCGCTCAAGCAATGGAAGCTCTCGCCGATGGACCTCGAAAGCCGCCGCCGCTGGGAAGCCTACACGCACGTGAAGGAAGTGATGCTGCAGCGCTCGCACATTCCCGAGGCGCCGTGGTGGGTCGTGCAGGGCGTGGACAAGAAGCGCGCGCGCCTGAACTGCATTCATCACTTGCTGAGCCAGGTACCGTATCACGAGATCGAGCACCCGCACGTCACACTGCCGGCGCGCGTGCATCATCCGGATTACATTCGCCAGCCGGTGCCGCAGGACATGATCATTCCGGAGATTTATTGAGGGGTTGGCCCGTTCGCAGCGTTCAATTGAAAAGCCGTGCTCCCATCACAGGGAGCGCGGCATTTTTCTGGCCGCTCGTGCTCAGAACACGTGCTTGAACACCCAATAGAGCGCGCCAGCCAGCACGATCGAAGCGGGCAGCGTGAGCACCCATGCCATCACGAGGCTGCGCACCGTATTCCATTGCAGGCCCGAGCCGTTCGCGGCCATCGTGCCCGCCACGCCCGAGGAGAGCACGTGCGTGGTCGAGACCGGCAGACCGTACACGTCCGCCGCGCCGATCGTCACCATCGCCACGACCTCCGCGCAGCCGCCCTGGCCGTAGCTCAGGTGCTGTTTGCCGATGCGCTCGCCCACCGTCACCACGATGCGCTTCCAGCCCACCATCGTGCCGAGCCCCAGCGCGATCGCCACGGCCACCTTCACCCATGTCGGGATGAATTTCGTCGCGTGGTCGATCTGGCTGCGGAAGTTGTTGATGGACTTCAGGTCGTCGGCCGAGAAGGGCACCGCCTTCTGCTTGTCGAGCAGGCGGATCGCTTCGGAAACCACGTACATGTTGTTGCGCACGTTATCGACGACCGATTGCGGCACTGCCGCGAGCGAGCCGTAGCTGCGCACCTGTTCGGTCACCTGGTTCGAGAGCGCGGCGAGCGCGGGCACCGTCGTGCTCGACAGCGTGCGGCGGCCGATGAAGCGTTCGACTTCGGCGCGCGGATCGGCGGGCGCGGCCACGCCGTTCGTGTAGCGCTCGAGCGCGCGCGTGGCGTCGTGCGCGACGGCGATGAAGGTCTGCGTCTGCTCGGCCGTCACGGCGCGGTTCAGCGCATATGCCGTGGGCACCGTGCCGATCAGGATCAGCATGATGAGGCCCATGCCCTTCTGACCGTCGTTGGAGCCGTGCGCGAACGACACGCCCGTGCAGGTGAGGATGAGCAGCGCACGGATCCAGAACGGCGGCGGCTCCTTGCCCTTCGGCTCCGAGTAGAGCGCGGGCACGCGCACGACGGCCTTGAGGATGAGCAGCAGCAGCCCGGCCAGCAAAAAGCCGACGATCGGCGAAAAGAGCAGCGACTTGCCCACGCCGAGCGCCTGGCTCCAGTCCACGCCGCTCGTGCCGTTCGCGCCGTGCATGAGCTGGTTCATGAGGCCCACGCCGATGATCGAGCCGATCAGCGTATGCGAGCTCGACGAAGGCAGGCCGAAGTACCACGTGCCCAGGTTCCAGATGATCGCGGCAATGAGCAGTGCGAACACCATGGCGAAGCCGGCGCTGCTGCCCACCTGCAGGATCAGCTCCACAGGCAGCAGTTGCAGGATGCCGAAGGCCACCGCGCCGGTGGAGGTGAGCACGCCGAGGAAATTCCACGCGCCCGACCACATCACGGCGATATTGGGCGAAAGCGAGTGCGTATAGATGACGGTTGCGACCGCATTCGCGGTATCGTGGAAGCCGTTCACGAACTCGAAGCCGAGCGCGATCAGGAGCGCGATGCCGAGCAGGATCCAGGGCATCGCCGAGCTTTCGCGCACCGGCGAGAGGTCGTCGGCGAGATGCATCCCCACGTACACGGCGCCTGCGGCGATGACGACGAGGAAGGCGAGCAGGCTCGCGTTGCGCCCACGTGCGGGGGCGGTGCCCGGTTGCGGTGACAGGGAAAATTCTGGCATGGCAGGCGGGCTCCTGGGGGAGGGAGTGGGCAAAGGTTTCGCCTCCGATCCTGACGCGCCCAGGTGTCCGTTTGATGACGGATTCGTGCCAGCCATGCCCGATGCATGCCCGACAGACCGGGGCTCCATCGAATGAATCGCGCCGTCAGCAGACAGCAAGAGGATTGCGCAGATGCCAAAACGGGTTCTTTCGCTGCGTCTTCTGGTGCACCGCTGGGCCCACGCTCGGGCGAAGGCGGCGACGCGCCTGATCGGCAACTATCCCTTCTTCGCGGGGCTTTCCGGCACGCTCGTCGCGACGGTGATGGCGATCCTCACCTACGCGGCGCTATACGAGGGCCGTGCCGAGGAATTGCGCCACGCGCAGGAGAATTCGCGCAACCTCGTGCAGCTCATCAGCAACGACATTGCGCGCAACGTCGAGATTTACGACCTGTCGCTGCAGGCCGTGGTCCAGGCGGCGCAGCAGCCGCAGACCTGGAGCATGCCCGAGGCGCTGCGCCAGCGCGTGCTGTTCGACCGGGCGACGGCGGCGTCGAGGCTGGGTGGAGCCTATGTGATCGACGCCACGGGCCATGTGATAGCCTCGCACAGCAACGCCTTCGACGCTTCAGCCGCCGGCATTTCGTTCGCCGACCGCGATTACTTCGTCGCGCAGCAGCGCGACCCGCATGTGGGCCTGTTCTTTTCGAAGCCGTTCCATTCCCGCCTGCGCGGCGGCGCGCTCACGATCGGCCTCACGCGCCGCATCAACGCGCCCGACGGCTCGTTCGCGGGCGTCGCGCTGCTCGGGGTGCGCCTCGACTATCTCGAGCAACTGCTCGAGCGCATCGACCTGGGCCCGGGCGGCCACCTCTTCATCCTGATGCGCGACGGCACGTTGCTCGCGAGCAAGCCGCCCTCGATGCGCGGCGCCGGCTGGAGCTACGCGGACCTGCCGAATTTCGCGTTCTTTGCGCGTCGCGACGCCGGCACCTACACGTCGCACTCGGCAATCGACGGGGTCGAGCGCATCTACACCTTTGCGCATGTGGGCAACTCGCCGTTCATCGTCGTCGTGGCGCCCGCCGTCGGGGACGTGCTCGCCGGCTGGCGGCGGCGCAGCTATATCGCACTCGTGATGACGACGGTGTTCGGCGGCGCGTGGGTCGCGGTGTCGTGGATGCTCGCCTTCGCGCTGCGCGACAAGGTGGTGGCCGAGGGCAAGCTCGTGCGTCTCGCGGTGACCGACCCGCTCACGGGTCTTGCGAACCGCCGCGCGCTCGACAGCCGTCTCGCGGAGGAATGGCATCACGCGGTGCGCGAACGCACGCCGCTTTCCGTGCTGTTTTTCGACATCGACCACTTCAAGCTCTTCAACGACACCTACGGGCACGCCGCCGGCGACGAGGTGCTGGTGTTCGTGGCCGGGCGCATCGCTGCAGGATCGCGGCGCGCAACCGATCTCGCCGCGCGCTTTGGCGGCGAAGAGTTCGCGGTGGTGCTGCCGGGCACGGCGCTCGACGCCGCGACGCGCATGGCGGAAAAGATCCGCAAGCGCATCGAGTCGGACAATCTCACGCTGAGTGGTACGCACCATGGGTGCGTGACGGTGAGCGCGGGGTGTGCGAGCTGCAATCCGCCGGACGGCGGCAGCGGCGCGAAGCTGCTGGCCGCCGCCGACCGCCTGCTCTACGAGGCCAAGGAAGCGGGCCGCAATCAGGTTCGGTCGCAGCAATGGACGGGCGAGGGGGCGCAGCCGCTGGTGGATTCCGAAGCAGGAAGCCGAGGCCGCGATGCACCCGCGACGCGAGGCTGAGGCGCACCGGCTTGCGTGCGGCGCGCGACGCCCGCCATGCCGTTCAGCGCGCGGACTTCGACAGCCGGTGGCCGAGGCCGAGGTTCGAGACGATCTGCCAGGTATAAACGCGCGAATAGTGCACGCCGAACTGGCGGCCGATCAGCTCGCGCACGCGGCTGTTGGTCCACGCATCGCTCGCAAAGCCATGCTCTCGCGCGGAGCCGTGCAGGGCGCTCGCGATCCAGCCTAGCGCGGCCTGATCGAGCACTGAAGGCCGGCCACCCACGCTCATCTGCTGGAGCGCTGCAAGGCCGCCGTCCTCGACGATGGACTTGTAGCGCCTCACCGTCTGGGCGGAAAGGTGGAGTGAGTCGGCGACGCTATTCACGGTCGCGCCTTCCATCAACATCTGGCCGGCGGCCATTCTTCTCGCGACGCTCGGCAGGTTCTCGGTTCGGGTAAGCATGTGTTCACTCGTCGACGAAAGATTCCGGACACGCGGCATTGCGGATGTGCCGCTCCTGTAACCCTTCCTGCAAGCGGGTCTTGTCGCTTGCCATGGATCCGGCGCCGGTGCGGTGACGCGGGAGCCATGACGGACGGCGAAATCGACGCCCGGTGAAGGGCGCTTGTTGCGAAACGCCTCGGTGTTCCGCAGCGGATATTAATAATTGTTTTTGTAGGGAATGTGTATAGCTAGCGGAAAAATAGTCTTCTTGACTTGTGGATAATCCTGAACTAATGGAAAAAACAACCGACTCGCGTCGGTCAACAATCGGCGCCGCCGTTTCGCACAGATTCCGCAATGCGAAGTTTGCTCCCATTGCAGCCAGTTATCCTGACTTAATTGCTCAAACATTGAAAAGCAACACTTCGTCTTGTTTTGTATGACTAATTCAGTATTCAGCATATATTGAGTTGAAACGGTTTTATCCAAAATGAATTAAATAGCGATGGTCGCACCTTTAAATGTTTGTTAGCGTTTTTGATCTGCGCGGTAAAAATTGGCATGGTCCAGCGCGGGTGATGACGGCTATGGGGCAATTTCAGGGAGTGATTTGGCTTTTTTGTGCAGAATGGTTTTCGCGAACATTTCGAATCGATTGCAATGCAGATTGGATTCGAATGAACGAATGCAGAATGCCGGATTCGCCGCGCAGCGTATCGCGAAGCGAAACGGGCCCCTGAATCCCTCGGGCCGCCAAATGCGTCCGTGCGTTTCGTCAAACGACGCGCGGCATGGGCGGCGGCCCGCTTTCTGGCCGCTGCGGATGAATCAAGAACTCGATGAAAAGGTAGGTCGTTTGTTGCGCCGCGCTGCGAGCCGGCGCTCGCTCGTGCCGTACGGTGCGTTTCATGCCCTGTTCGCGGGCGACGTGCCGTTGCGGGTGCGTTACGAAAAGCTCGAGGCGGCTGCAGCCGCGTTGTGCGAGCCGCGCGAGGCCGACTATGCCTCGCTGCTCTCGACCGATTCGGGCCTGCCCGGCCCGGACTTCTATACGCGCTTCAAGCGCTTGCATACCGAGCGCTACTACGAAACGCTCGGCGCGGACCGGCACCGCATGCTGCGGCTTGCCGAAAAGCGCCAACTCGCCAACGAGGAACGCGAGCGTGTGTATGCCCATTACCTGCGCTGCGCGGCCGAAGAAGCCTGCATGAACAGCGCTTGATGCGTGCGAGCGGCGCCATGCCGCGCTCTTGTCATTCACGATCCACACAAGGAGGCTTCATGTTCACGCGCTACCATTCTTCCGCGCCGCTGCTCGGCGCCATACTCGTGCTTGCCCTCGGCGTGTCGCCGCATGTACCGCTGTTTGCGCAGACGGCGTCCGATGCCGCGCCAGAGAGTGCGCCCAACGCCACGCTGCAGATCGGCGAGGTGCAGACCACGGCGACCGTCGTGAGCATCGACGCGGCCACCAACTCGGTCACGCTGCGCGGCGCGCGCCGCAACCTGGTGACGGTCGCCGTCGATCCCGCAGTCGGCGATGTGAGCAAGCTCAAGCCCGGCGATCATGTGAACATCCTCTACAAGGAGGCGTTGCTGCTGCGTGCCGAAAAGGTGGCCACGAGGGGCATCCGCTCGCGCGTCGATACAGTCGCCACCACGCCCGCTTCCGGTGGCATGACGGCGACGGCGCGCAGCGTGCAGGTGATCGCGACGGTGGAGAAGATCGACCGCAAGAGCCGCAAGGTCGCGCTGCGCGGACCGAATCGCACGGTCGTCGTGGTGGCGCCGCCGGACGTGCCGCTCGAATCGATCAAGGTGGGCGACAGCATTCGCGCCGACTACGTGGGCGCGACCGCCGTGCATGTCACGCGCGACGGCCAGAACCTGCAGTGAGGCAGTGACGCCTGGGCGGCGTGCGTTAGTCGGCGCGATTGCGGTCGCGCACGAGGATCGACACGTAGATCGCCGTGCAGACGATGATGACGGCCACGCCGGCAATCACCTTCTGGTGGTCGAAGTTGATGAGCCCGACCACTGCGATGGCGATGCCGGCGGCAGAGCCGAGCGTGCCCATTGCGGCCACGAAAATGCGCACCTTGCTCCAGACGCGATGGCGCCGCTCGGGACCTGCGCCTTCCATAAACCGATGCAGTCGATCAAACATGGCGGCTCTTCCGGGTTGGGTAGAAGACGGTCATGCGGGCGCGAATGAATGCGCGGCCCGGACCAGATCAAGTATAGCCAGCCCATTATTACGCGTTCTTTCAATTGCCTGCGCCCTGGTGCGCCGGAATTCCCGATCGTTTTTTGCGCGCGTTTAAGTTTGTCTTAATTTTCGCTCGCCATGATGGAGCGGTCGGGTCGATTCGATAGTTCGATTCGCGGTTGTTCTTCACGTCCCCTGTTGGCCGCCGATTCACTCGGCGGCCTTTTTTTCGTCTGCCGTCGACGTTTGCTAGCGTCGATCACCGCGCATTCACGCCTTTATTTGTGATTCGTCGCGAGGGCGCCCGCGCTGTTTGCACCGCCAAAGAGCTGTGTCAGATATTGCTGGTTGTTGTTCATGATCGACATGAGGTTATTGAGCGCGGTGAACTGGCGGTTGAATTGCGCAGTGAGCTGGGTTGCGCGCACATCGAGCATCGACGACTGCTTTTTGATGTCGTCGAGCTCCTTGTTGATGGCCGTGCTGCGCCGCTCGATGATGCCGCTCGACTGCACGTAGGGCGTAATGGCGCTGTTGAGCTTCGTGGTCATGCCGCTGCTGCCGAACAGCGCCGCAATCGCAGTGTTGCCCGGTTGCAGCGCCTTCTTGAACGCCTCGTCGTCGATCTCAAGCTTGCCGCTCTTGTCGAGCTTGATGCCGATCTCGCCCAGCGAATGGCTCACGCCGTCGCTGCCCTTCACGCCAGCCGAAACGACCGCGGGCAGACTCGCCGCGAGCGTGCGCGCGATCGAGTCGCCGAGCAGCGCGCCCGCTTGCGCGCTCGTCGAAGCGGTCGCGGCCGTGTAGGAGGTCAGCCCGTTCAGGGCATCCACATAGCTGTTGTACGCCTTCACGAAGTCGCGGATGGCGGTGCCCGTCGCTTCAGTGTCGGGGGCGATGGTGAGCGTTTGCTTCGTGCCCACCGAGGCGCTTGCGAGCTTGATCGTGATGTCGCTCACCACGCCTTCGAGCGTGTTGCTCGCGCTCGTGACGCGCGTGCCGTCGATGCGCAACTCGGCGTCGCTGGCCGCCTCGACCTCGCGCATCTGCGAGGAAGCGAGGCGCGTATCGACGCCTGGGCCCGCCTGCACATCGATCGCGTTGGCCGCGCCGGTCTTGTTCGCGGTCAGCACGAGGTGCTGGCCGTCGGCGCCGTTGACGATCGAAGCCGTGACGCCGGGGTTGTCCGTCGCCCGGTTGATCGCCGCGACGACGTCGGTGAGTTTGTTGCTGCCCGCGGCGATCGTCAGATGCATGGACTTGCCGCCCATCGAGATGTCGAGGTTGCCTTCCCCGAGCGCCTCGCCCGTGTCGAAGCTGTCCGAGGCGAGCTTGTGCGCCGTCGCCAGGCGATCGACCTCGACCGTGAAGCTGCTCGCCACCGCGTTCTTGCCGGCGACCGCGCTCAAGCCCTTGTCCTTCTCGCTCGTCGTGACGGTGAAGCTTTGCAGCGCGGCGCCATCCTTGAACCGCTCGAGTGCGGTCTGGAGCGAAGCGAGCGCCGACTTCAGCGTGCCGAGCGCCGAAAGTGTTGTATTGCTGGTGGTCTGCTTCGCGCTGAGGATGGCGCTCGGCCCCGCGATCTTTGCGTTGACGAGCGCCTTGACGAGCTGGTTGACGTCGAGCGTGGAGTTGGTCGCGCCGCTGATGATCGACTGGGCGGCGTCGCTCAGCGCGCTGTTCGCGCTGGCGGTCGTGGTGTTCGTGATCGTGCTTGCCATGAAAGAAGTCCGTTCGTTCTGGTGCGTCGAGTCGACGGAACGCGCGAATGCGCGGCCATGCTTTCATTACGGCAAGCTTTCATGAAACTTTATGAAAGAAATGAAAAGAATTTGAAAGTGCGCGATCTGCGATGCGACGGCAGCCAGCCGTCCGCGTCAAACGTGCTCGGGGAAGCCCGAGCGGCCTTGCGTGAGATCGGTGAGCGTGGTGCGCGCGGCGTCCACGGCGCTGGCGGGCAACTGGATCGTGAGGCGGACCGTCATGGCGTACTGGCTTTCCACGAGGGTGAACTGCTCCTGGTCGATCCAGTGGCGCACGCGGGTTTCGTCGGGATAGCCGAGTTCGACAGTGAGGCGCGCCTGCGCAATGCGCTCGACGCGCTCGGCTCGCTGCAGGGCGCTGGCAATGGCGTCGGTATAGGCGCGCACGAGGCCGCCCGCGCCGAGCTTCACGCCGCCGTAGTAGCGCACCACGGCGGCGAGCACGCCGTCGAGGTCGTGATGGCGCAGCACTTCGAGGATCGGGCGCCCGGCGGTACCGGAGGGCTCGCCGTCGTCGGACATGCCGGACTGGCCGCCCGCGAGCAGCGCCCAGCAAACGTGCGTGGCGGTGGGATGTTCGTCGCGCAGACGGCGGATTTCGGCCATGGCCGCTTCGCGGTCGGCAACGGGAATGGCGTGCGCGATGAAGCGGCTCTTGCGGATATCGAGTTCCGCGGTGACGGGACGGGCGAGCGTGAAAGTTGGCACTAGCGGGGTGGCACGGCTGGCGAAACCCCCATGTTAACCGATGCGCACAGCCCGGCTTTCCACGTCCGTCCCCAAATCTTGCCAGTTTATGTAATGGTTCTTTGCGCGAGACGCTAGTGACGCCCCGGCCTTCCGCCCGGATAATGCACGGCATGACGGATCTAGCTCTGGCTGGAGCGAAGCCGAACTCCTCATTCGGTGATCCGTCATAGCTCTTTCTCTCGCGGCGCCGCTGTACCGTTCCGGCAGACGCGATTCTCCAAAGCCCGGAAGCCAAAAAAATCCCCGGTCGGACGGTGTCGCGACCGGGGGTCACAAGGCTCGCCTGTTCTCAAGAGGCAATCCCACCTTACGTCCGCAAAATTGCGGCCGCAATCGGAAAAAAAACCTGGTGCGCGTGCCACCCGAAGGGCGCTAGTGTTCTCATCCGTGCGCAAAAAAATCCCGGCCATCTCTGGCCGGGCAATGAGAATACACCGTGCGCTCCGGGGAACGAAACGCCCATCAACGTTACCCGCGGGCCGTGCGGCCGGCAACACTTCCGAATTACCTGCAATTACTGACGTTTGCCTTTCCGGTCGCACCCGGCGCGCGGCGCGTCAGGCCATGTCCTCCATGCGGCGGGCATTGCGGTCACATTGATTCGCATGCCGAACGAAATCAATGCGCTCGCACGCGCGTGGCGAAGTAAGGCGCCGAAATGCGCCGAGGCCGGTCTCCCTTGGGGGGAAGACCGGCCTCGGTGTGCCGCTTCAGGGGCCTCCGGAGAAGGCGGCCCCTGGATCACGCGTGCGTCACGCGGATCAGTAACGCGGCGGGGGCGGCGGACGATGGTCGTCGTCGCGGTAGCGCGGGGGACCCGGATCGTGCGGATGATGGTGCATCCACTCGTCGTGTTCCCAATAGCGGTGGCCGTCGTAGTAACGGTTTTCATGCCAGCCGATCGAGACGTGCGCGTCCACCGGCATCATGTGCGGTTGACCGTATTGCGGCGCCGATTCGGCACGCAGCCCATACGGTGCGGATTGAGCGAAGGCGCTCGAGGCGCCCATCAATGCGCCGCCGGCGATCAGTGCTGCGGCGATGGCGCGGGCGGGGGTCTTCCAGTTCTTCGTGTTCATGAGTTACCTCCTCTTTGGTTGCGTCGTCAGTCACGCGGCATCGGGATGCCTTTGTGTTGCGACCACGGTTCAAAGCTTATCGGCCCGAAGCGGAGGAAAACGTGACCACTTGTAAGCTTTCGTTTCATACGATTCTTCATGCAAGAAAGGCCGCTTTGACAGTTGGCCCTTGATGCAGAAAGGATTAAGCACCGCACCTGACAATCGCGACCGAGCCACTGGGGGTCGAGTTGTCAACTGACGTTACATTCGGGCGGTATGGGCCGCCCGAATGCGTCACCTGTACCGGCCAGCTGAGGCCGCTGTCGTTCTTACCGAGGTGTTTTTGGCGCAGGCGGGGCGCCAGCCACGTCGATCGCACTTTGCGAACCTAGTTGCGCGCGCAACTCATATTTCTGGATCTTGCCCGTGGCCGTGCGCGGCAGTTCGCCGAATCGCACCGCGCGCGGCACCTTGAAGTGCGCGAGAAAGAGCCGGCAGTGCGCGATGATTTCCTCGGCCGTGGCGCTCGCGCCGGGCCGCAGTTCGACGAACGCGCAAGGCACTTCGCCCCACTTCGGGTCGGGCATCGCCACGACGGCGGCGAGCGCGACGGCCGGATGGCGATACAGCGTGTCCTCCACCTCGATGCTCGAAATGTTCTCGCCGCCCGAGATGATGATGTCCTTGCTGCGGTCGGTGATGCGCACGTAGCCGTCGGGCGTCATCACGCCGAGGTCGCCCGTGTGGAACCAGCCGCCGCGGAACGCCTCTTCGGTTGCGCGCTCGTTCTTCAAATAGCCCTTCATGCAGATGTTGCCGCGGAACATGATCTCGCCGAGCGTTTCGCCGTCGGCGGGCACGGGTTCCATCGTCTGCGCGTTGCGCACGCTCACGCCGCTCTGCAGGTGATAGCGCACGCCCTGGCGCGCGGCGAGGCGCGCCTGTTCCTCGTCGGGCAGCGTCTGCCAGCGCGCCTGCACCGCGCATACGGCAGCGGGGCCGTACACCTCGGTCAGACCATAGACATGCGTGAGTTCGATGCCGATCGCCTTCATCTTCGCGATCACGGCCGGCGCGGGCGGCGCGCCGGCCACCATCGTGCACACCGTGTGAGCGATACCTTCGCGATACTCCGCGGGGGCGTCGGCGAGCGCGCCCTGCACGATGGGCGCGCCGCAATAGTGCGTGACGCGCTCGCTGCGAATGAGGTCGAACACGAGCTTCGCGTCGAACTTGCGCAGGCACACGTTCACGCCCGCGCGCGCGGCGACGGTCCACGCGAAGCACCAGCCGTTGCAGTGAAAGAGCGGCAGCGTCCAGAGGTACACGGCGTGCTTGGGCATGTCCCATTCGAGGATGTTGCTCACCGCGTTGAGGTACGCGCCGCGATGGTGATAGACCACGCCCTTGGGGTCGCCCGTCGTGCCCGAGGTGTAGTTCAGTGCAATGGCGTCCCATTCGTCGCGCGGCGGCTCCCAGGCGAACTCGGGATCGCCTTGTTCGAGGAACGCCTCGTAGTCGGTTGCGCGCGGGAAGTACTCCGGGTCGGCGGCCGCGATGTCGGCCACGCTGATGATCCTGAGGTTGGGGAATTCGAGCGCCGCGCGCTGCGCGAGCGCCGCGAATTCGGTATCGACGATCAATGCCTTCGCTTCGCCATGGCGCAGCATGAACAGCATGGTTGCGACATCGAGTCGCGTGTTGAGCGTGTTGAGCACCGCGCCGAGCATGGGTACGCCGAAGTGCGCCTCGACCATCGCGGGGATGTTGGGCAGCAGCGCCGCCACCGTGTCGCCGCGGCCGATGCCCGCCTGCGCGAGCGCGCTCGCGAGCCGCCGCGTGCGCGCATAGGTCTCGCGCCAGTTGCGGCGGACCTCGCCGTGGACCACGGCCAGGCGGTCACCATAGACTTCGGCGGCGCGGGCGATGAAATCGACCGGCGTGAGCGGCACATAGTTGGCTTCGCGTTGCGCGAGCCCTTCTTCGTAGGGATGCAACATGGCGGTGTCTCCGAACGGTTATTGGTTTGTCGATATGATTCGCGCTACCGTAGCAGGGCCGCGCATGCCAGTCTGTCGCCGGCGCGACAGAGCGGGCCACGACGCACGGTCCGCCCGAGAAGATCGACCCAAAGATTGACCTAACCCAGGAAAGCGCGATGTCGCAATCCATTATGCCCCCGGACGGGACACCGCCCGCCCGCGATTCATGGCGCGAAGGCGAGCGCATCGACGCCGCCAATGCCGCGCGCCTGGCCGCGCTGTTCGAGCGCTACGCGTGGTTCCGCGCGCTCGCGCCCGAGCATCGCGAGTGGGTGCTCGCGTCGTCACATGCGCAGGGCTATGCCGCGGGCGCGATCGTCGCCGCGCGCGAAGCGCCCTCCGACTGGTGGCTCGGCGTGAGTTCCGGCCTCGTGAAGCTGGCGATCTTCAATGCGTCGGGGCGCGGCTGCACGTTCTCGGGCGTGCCGCACGGCGGCTGGTTCGGCGAGGGGAGCGTGATCAAGCGCGAGCCGCGCAAGTACGACGTGATCGCACTGCAGCCGTCGCTCGTGATGGCTGTCGCCACCGATACGTTCCACCGGCTCATGGACTGCAGCCTGCCGTTCAACCGCTTCGTGATCCATCAGCTCAACAACCGCATGGGCGAGTTCATCGCGTTGATCCAGAACAGCCGCTTGCTCGACGTGGATGCGCGCGTTGCGCAGTCGCTCGCGCAAATGTTCAATCCCGATCTCTACCCCGAGACGGGGCGGGCGCTCGACATCTCGCAGGAGGAGATCGGCATGCTGGCGGGCGCGTCGCGCCAGCGGATCAACCAGGCCCTGCAGACGCTCGAGCGCCAGGGGCTCGTCGCGCTCTCGTACAACCGCGTGGACGTGCTCGATCTCAACGGGCTGCGCGCGTTTGGCCGCGATCAGATCTGAGGATCGCAGAACTCCTTATCAATCTTGCGAGGGATGGAAGACTCTCTCCCTCGCGAGCCGGTTTTTAGGCATGGCCGCGCTGCGTAGACTTGGCTCACTGAATTCATACGGAGAGCATGGTGAAAAGCGCAATGCTGCGCGCAGCGCTGGTGTCGATGATGGCGATCGTTCCGGCGCTCTCGTTTGCCCAATCCGCCGGCACGCATAACGGCCCGGTGACGCGCGCCCAGGTGCTGCAGGAATTGGTCGATCTGGAGTCGGTGGGGTACAACCCGGCCTCGGCGAACGACGCCACGTATCCGGAAGATGTGCAGGGCGCCATGCGCCGGCTCGCCGAAAAGCGCGCCAGCGAAGCGCGTCTGGCGCAGGAGCAGGTCGCGCAATCGGGTTACGGCGCACCGCCCGCGCCCAATGCAGAAGCGGGCGTGCCCGCCGTCTCGGGCGGCGAGCCGCCGCCCGCGTATCGCCACCACTGATTGCGGCGCTAACCGCGCCCTGAGCCGCCCCGGGTGCCGCTGGCACCTTTGGCGCTCTCGGGGCCGGCGGCGACATCGGGCGGCACGCCGAGCAATTGGAGCGTGCCGGCCGTCACGCCCGAGAACACCGGTCCCGCGACCGTGCCGCCATAGAACGCCTTGCCCGCCGGATCGTCGATCATGACCGCGACGATCACGCGCGGCGCGCTCATCGGCGCCATGCCGACGAACAGCGCCCGATAGCGATTCTTCGCGTAGCCCGCGCCGATCTGCTTGCGCGCCGTGCCGGTCTTGCCGCCCACCCGATAGCCTTCCACATTGGCGGCGCGCCCCGTGCCGCCGTCGCTCGTCGCCATTTCCAGCATCTTGCGCATCGCGGCGGCCGTGGCCGGCGTCGTGACCGCGCGCGCCGCCGTCGCGGAGGCACCGCCCGCGCCGCCTGACGCTTCACGCAGCAGCGCGGCCGGATGCAGCGTGCCGTCGCCGGCGTAGGCCGTGTAGATCTGTGCCATCTGCAACAGCGAAGTGGACAGGCCGTAGCCATATGCCATCGTCGCCTGCTCGATGGGGCGCCAGCGCGCCCACGGCCGCACGCGGCCAGGCGCCGCGCCCGGGAACGTGACGCCGGGCCGCTGCCCGAGCCCGTACTCCTGATACTTGTCCCAGATCGTTTGCGCGGGCAGGTTCAGCGCGAGCTTGGCGAGCGCGATGTTGCTCGACTTCTGGATCGCCTCCGCCACGGTCATACGGCCGTGATTCGAGGTGTCGTGAATCGTCGCGGGGCCGATGCGGTACGTGCCGGGCGCGGTGTCGATGATGGTGTTCGCGTTGACCTTGTGCAGGTCCATCGCCAGCGAAACGACCACCGGCTTGATGGTCGAGCCGGGCTCGAACGTGTCGACCACGGCGCGGTTGCGCAACTGCTTGCCCGTGAGCCGCGCGCGGTCGTTCGGGTCGAACGACGGCCAGTTCGCGAGCGCGAGGATTTCGCCGTTCTGGGCGTCGAGCACGACGACGCTGCCCGCTTCCGCATGATTCTTCGCCACGGCGGCCTTGAGCTGCGTATACGCGAGCTGCTGCACGCGCCGGTCGATGGTGAGCTGGACGGTGTCGCCGTTGCGCGGCTGCACGCGCTCGCTCGGCTCGGAGACGACGCGCCCGAGCCGGTCGCGGATCACCTCGCGCTGGCCCGGCGTGCCGCGCAGGCGCGCGTTCGCGGCAAGCTCCACGCCTTCCTGGCCGGCGTCTTCGACGTCGGTGAAGCCCACCACGTGCGCAGCCGATTCGCCTTCGGGGTAATAGCGCTTCGAGTCGGCGATCAGGGTGATGCCGCCCGCGCCCATCTCGTCGATGTGCGCGGCGGTTTCGGCGTCGACCTGGCGCTTGAGCAGCACGAAGGAGCGGTCGCCGGCAACGCGCCGCTCCAGTTCCGCGAGCGGCATGTCGAGCAGGCGCGCGAGCGGCGTGTGCGCGGCGGCGTCGAGGAGCCGCGGATTCACCCAGACTTCGAAGGTCGCGAGACTCACGGCCAGCAGCGCGCCATTGCGGTCGACGATGCGCCCGCGCATGGCGTCGAGCTCCAAGGTGCGCTGGTAGCGCTTTTGGCCCTGCTTCACGTAAAAGCCGTGATTGGCGACCTGAATCCAGAACGCGCGCCCGGCCAGCGCCGCAAAGGCCGCGAAGGTGATGAACACGATGAACTTCGAGCGCCACGCGGGCAGACGCGGCGCAAGCATCGGGTGGCGGGTCGCGGCTGCGTGCGGGTCGCGCGGCGGTTTCCTGGAACGGATCATCGGCAAGGCGGGATGGCGGGGGGTAGAGTCACATTGTAAACAGTATGTAATTGAATTGAAATGTTGGGTGCGCACGGCCGCGAGGCAATAGGGCGCGCGGTGCACGCCGTCATGCGGCGAGCATGCAGGGGAGCGGGGAGAGGCGCAAAGCGAACCGGGCCGCGAATGCGGCCCGGCGGCTAGACATGCAGACCGGCGGTGAGCCGGTGTGGCGACAGCGTTACGCGTGCGCGGGCAAGCGGAAACTCGCGATCGATTCGCGCAGCCCGCTCACCTGATCCTTGAGCGAGTGGGCGGCGGCGGCAGCCTGTTCCACGAGCGCCGCGTTCTGCTGCGTCACCTGATCCATTTCGCCCACGGCGCGGTTGACCTGCTCGATGCCGGCGCTCTGTTCGCGCGACGCGTTGCTGATCTCTTCGAGGATCTCGTGCACGCGTCGCACCGACTGCACGATCTCGGTCATCGTCGAGCCCGCGTTGGTCACGAGATGCTGGCCTTCGGTCACGGTGCCGGTCGACTTTTCGATCAGCGCCTTGATCTCCTTGGCGGCGGTGGCGGAGCGCTGCGCGAGGCTGCGCACTTCGGCGGCCACCACCGCGAAGCCGCGGCCCTGCTCGCCCGCGCGCGCCGCTTCGACGGCCGCGTTCAGGGCGAGGATGTTGGTCTGGAACGCAATGCCGTCGATCACGCCGATGATGTCGCCGATCTGCTGCGAGCTCGTCGTGATGTCGCCCATGGTGCGCACCACGTCGTCGACCACGGCGCTGCCGCGCGTCGCGACGTCGGCGGCCTGGCTCGCGAGCGACGCCGCATGCTGGGCGCTGTCCGCGTTCTGGCGCACGTTCGCCGTCATCTGATCCATGCTCGACGCCGTTTGCACGAGCGCTGCCGCCTGTTCCTCGGTGCGTTGCGAGAGATCCGTGTTGCCAGCCGCAATCTCGTTCGCGCCCACGTTGATGTTTTCCGCGCCGCTGCGCACGCGCGAGACGGTTTGCACGAGCGCCGTCTGCATCGTCGCGAGCGCGCGCATCAGGCTGGTCTCGTTCGTGCCCTGCACCTGCAGGCGCAAGGTGAGGTCGCCCTGGGCGATGCGATTGGCCGCGTCCACCGCGCCCTCCAGTTCGCCGCCGATGCTGCTGCGCACGCTGCGCACCACGAGCACCATCACCGTCGTGGCGGCGGCGCCCAGCAGGAACGTCACGCCGAGCCAGCGCAGCAGGCTGTCGTAGAACTCGGCGCGCACGTCGTCCATGTACATGCCCGTCACGATCACCCAGTCCCACGGCGCGAAGCGCCGGCCATAGCCCGTCTTCGGCACGGGATCGCTGTGGCCGGGCTTGGACCAGAGGTAGTCGAGGAAGCCGCCGTTCGGGCCGCTCGCGGCGTTCACGAGCCCGGTGAACACGTGGGTGCCCGCGGGGTCGGTGAAGTCGCTGAGGTTCTTGCCGTCGAGCTCGGGCTTGATCGGATGCATCAGCATGACCGACTGCGAGTTGTTGATGCTCAGGTAGCCATCGGTGCCGTAGCGGATCGAGCCGATCATGGCGAGCGCCTGCTTCTGCGCATCGGCTTCGGGCATGGCGTTGCGTTGCGAGAGCCCGTAGTAATAGTTGACGATGCTCGTGGCTTCGTCGACGAGCGTGGTGAGCTGCGCGCGCCGCTCGCGGATCATCGCTTCGCGGCTTTGCCAGGCGCCAAAGGCGACGATCAACAGCAGGCCGATCCAGAGGATCGCGATCATCGAGCGGAGCTTTTTGTTGAGGGTCATGTTCTGCATGGTCGGTCGGGTATTTCACAGGGCTGGAGCGGTACGACAGGCGATGCGTTGCCGCCAGAGTGTGTTTACGGCCCACGCAAACGTGCGCGAGACCCAGGGTGAACCCTGCTTAGGCAGCTTTTTCTTCATACAAAACAAAGTCCTTGATCTGGCGCATATGACGCACCGCTGAAACACCAGCGAACGCGCCCGTAAAAGCCACAAATTTCACTGTATCTCCATGATTTGCCACTCTTTGCAGGGATCGACTGCGGATAGGAATCATTTCCGATATAGTCGCGACTTTGCCCCGGCCGGCCTGAGTTCGAGGCCTGCGATCAAGCCGGGATGAAGGACTTTTCCCAACGATGCGACGCACACGGCGCAGCCCCCGCTGCCGCCCGCATGACGTCCACTGGAGCAACAAGAATGAACGCACGCGAACCCGCCCTGGTCCCCGCCGCTCTTGCCACATCGCGCAGCGCGCGGCTGCGCCAGATGCTGACCAGCAACGAACTCGAATTCCTGATGGAAGCGCACAACGGCCTTTCCGCACGCATCGCGCGCGAGGCGGGCTTCAAGGCGATCTGGGGCTCGGGCCTCTCGATCTCCGCGCAGTTCGGCGTGCGCGACAACAACGAGGCGAGCTGGACCCAGGTGGTCGACAACCTCGAGTTCATGGCCGACGCGAGCGACCTGCCCATCCTGCTCGACGGCGACACCGGCTACGGCAACTTCAACAACGTGCGCCGGCTCGTGCGCAAGCTGGAGCAGCGCGGCATTGCGGGCGTGTGCATCGAAGACAAGCAGTTCCCGAAGACCAACAGCTTCATCAAGGGCGAGGCGCAGCCGCTCGCCGACATCGACGAGTTCTGCGGCAAGATCAAGGCCGGCAAGGACTCGCAGACCGACGAGCACTTCTCGATCGTCGCGCGCGTCGAGGCGCTGATCGCGGGCTGGGGCATGGACGAAGCGCTCAAGCGCGCCGAGGCGTATCGCCGGGCCGGCGCGGATGCGATCCTCATCCACAGCAAGCTTTTCAAGCCTGACGAGATCCTCACGTTCGCGCGCGAGTGGGCGGGCCGCGGCCCACTTGTGATCGTGCCGACCAAGTACTACAGCACGCCGACCGAGGTGTTCCGCAAGGCGGGCATCAGCACGGTGATCTGGGCGAACCATCAGATCCGCGCGGCCGTTTCGGCCATGCAGGCCGTCACCAGGACGATTTACGAAACGCAAACGCTCGTCGATGTCGAAGACCGCATTGCTACAGTTAACGAAATTTTCCGCCTGCAGGACGCCGACGAATACTCGGAAGCCGAAGACCGCTATCTTTCCGCTTCGTCGCGCGGCGCAGGCTCGGCGATCGTGCTGGCCGCGAGCCGCGGCTCGGGCCTCGACGCCTACACGGAAGACAAACCCAAGGTCATGCTGCCGGTGGCGGGCAAGCCGCTCCTGCGCTGGCTCGTCGATGCGTTCAAGAAGCAGTCGGTCAACGACATCACCGTGGTGGGCGGCTACAAGGCCGAAGCCATCGACACGGCGGGCATCAAACTCGTGCGCAACGAGCGCTTCGCGCAGACGAACGAACTCGCTTCGCTCGCGTGCGCGGTCGGCGCGCTCGACAACGACACGGTGATCTCGTACGGCGACCTCGTGTTCCGCAGCTACATCCTGCGCGATCTCGTGGAAAGCGAAGCGGACTTCAGCGTGGTGGTGGATTCGTCGCCCGAGTCGGAGAACAGCAGCACGCGCGACTTCGCATGGTGCTCGGCCGCCGACGAGCGCGATCTGTTCGGCAGCAAGGTGTTGCTCGAGCGTGTGGCGAGCGACCCGGCCGCGAACGGCACGCCCCCGCACGGCCGCTGGATCGGCCTCGTGAACGTGCGAGGCGCGGGCCGCGCGAAGCTTGCGAAGAAGCTCGCGCAACTGCAGACGCACGCCGACTTCGACACGCTCGACATGCCGGCTCTGCTCAATGCGCTGATCGCAGACGGCGAGAAAATCGAAGTGCAATACGTGCACGGCCACTGGCGCGGCGTGAACGACCTCGACGACTTCCGCCGCGCGGGAGACTTTGCCCACGCACAAACGCCGCTGGGCGCGGAGGGCCAGGCATGATCGAAGCCGCACAGTTCGTCGAAGCGGCGCGCTCGCGCGGCTTCGAGTGGTACGCCGGCGTGCCGTGCTCGTACCTCACGCCGTTCATCAACTACGTGCTGCAGGACGACTCGCTGCACTACGTGAGCGCGGCCAACGAAGGCGACGCGGTCGCGGTCATCGCGGGCGTGGCGCTCGCGGGCAAGCGCGGCATCACGATGATGCAGAATTCGGGCCTCGGCAACGCCGTGAGCCCGCTCACGTCGCTGACGTGGACGTTCCGCCTGCCGCAACTGCTGATCGTGACGTGGCGCGGCCAGCCGGGCGTGCCCGACGAGCCGCAGCACGCGCTGATGGGCCCGGTCACGCCGCAGATGCTGGAAGCGATGGAAATTCCGTGGGAGACGTTCCCCACGGAAGCCGACCAGATTGCGGCGGCGCTCGATCGTGCCATCAGGCACATGAACGAAACGGGCCGCCCGTACGCGCTCGTCATGCAGAAGGGCAGCGTGGCGCCGTACGAACTCGAGGGCGGCGGCGCGATGCCGGCAAAGCACGCACTGCCGGTCGCGCAGGCCAAATGGACCGGGCGGACGCCTGAGCAACTGCCCACGCGCCAGCAGGCGCTCGAGCGCGTGATCGCCGCGACGCCTGCCGAATCGACGGTGGTCGTCGCCTCGACGGGTTTCTGCGGCCGCGAACTCTACGCGCTCGACGACCGTTCGAACCAGCTCTACATGGTGGGCTCGATGGGCTGTGTCACGCCGTTCGCGCTCGGTCTCGCGCTTGCGCGGCCCGACCTGAACGTGGTCGCGCTCGACGGTGACGGCGCCGCGCTCATGCGCATGGGCGTGTTCGCCACGCTCGGCGCCTATGGCCCCGCGAACCTCACGCACGTGCTGCTCGACAACGGGGCGCACGATTCGACGGGTGGCCAGGCCACCGTGTCGGGGCAAGTGTCGTTCGCGAACGTCGCCGCCGCGTGCGGTTACGCCGATGCCGCGGAAGGCGACGATCTCGCCGTGCTCGACAGCGTGCTCGCCGCCGCGCGCGAACGCGCGAAGGGCGCTTCGGGTGTCGCAGGCACGCGCTTCGTACGTCTGACGATTCGCCGCGGCACACCCGACGGCCTGCCGCGCCCCACGATCACGCCGCCCGATGTCAAGACGCGCCTCATGCGCCACATCGGCGCCGCTGCCGACACGTCCGCCAAATAAGGAACTACCGATGCTGCTGCTCAATCCCGGCCCGGTCACGCTCACGGAACGCGTGCGCCTAAGCCTCCTCCAGGAAGACCTGTGCCATCGCGAAAGCGAGTTCTTCGACGTGCAGGAAGAGGCGCGCACGCGTCTCGTGGGCGTCTACGATCTCGACCCCGCGCAATGGCAGGCCGTGCTCATGACGGGCTCCGGCACGGCCGCGGTCGAAAGCATGATCTCGACGCTCGTGCCTGCGAACGGCAAGCTGCTGATCGTCGAGAACGGCGTGTATGGCGAGCGCATCACTGCGATCGCGAAGCAGTATGGCATCGCGCATGAGGTCGTGAAGCACGACTGGATGCAGGCGCCGGACCTCGCGCGCATCACGGCCGCGCTCGATGCCGACAAGTCGGTCACGCATGTCGCGATCATTCATCACGAAACGACCACGGGTCGCCTGAACGATCTGCGCGCACTGGGCGAAGCGTGCCGCGCGCGCGGCGTGCAAATGCTCGTGGACGGTGTGAGCAGCTTCGGTTCCGAAGCGATCGATTTCGGCGACGCGAGCATCGCGGCGGTGGCGGCGACGGCGAACAAGTGCCTGCACGGCGTACCGGGCGCGGCGTTCGTGGTGGTGCGCCGCGCGGCGCTCGCGCAAGCGCATAGCCGCACGTACTACCTCGACCTCAAGCGTCTTGCCACGCTGCAGGATCAGCGCAATACACCGTTCACGCCTTCCGTGCACGCGTACTACGCGCTCGTCGAGGCGCTGCGCGAACTCGCCGACGAAGGCGGCTGGCAGGCGCGTCACGCGCACTATGCGGCGCTTTCCGAGCAGGTGCGCGCAGGACTCGCCGCGCGCGGCATGGAGAGCGTGCTGCCGAAGGACGAATCGTCGGTGGTGCTGCGCGCGTTCCGCTTGCCCGCGGGCGTCGACTATCCCGCGCTGCATGACGCGCTCAAGGCGCGCGGCTTCGTGATCTATGCGGGGCAGGGCGGGTTGTCGGCGGAACTGTTCCGCATTTCGACGATGGGCGACATTCACGCCGCCGATGTCGAGCGCTTGCTGGCGGCGTTCGATGAAGTGACGCGTTAAGGGAGTATTTCGCAAGCGATTGAGGGGCGGCTTCGGCCGCCCGTTTGCTTTTGTGGCTGCGCTTCAATATCCCGTGAGCACCGCAAGCGCCAGAGTTGCCGAAGACAGCACGAGCAGCACGAGAAAGAGCGGCAGGATGAAGCGTAGCCACTCGCCAAAGCCCACGCGCGCCGTGGCGAGATACGCGAGCAGCATGCCGGAGGTGGGCGTGACCATGTTCGTCAGGCCGCCGCCCAGCACGAATGCGAGCACCGAGGTCTGGCCGCTCACGCCGGAAAGCTGGGCGATAGGCCCGATGATCGGCATGCTCACCGCGGCCTTGCCCGACACCGAAGGAATGAACACGTCGAGCAGCATCTGCACGGCCATGAGTCCGTTGGCGACCCACACGCTCGAGCGGCCGTGCGCGAGGCGCGTGAAAGAGTCGATCAGCGTGTCGAGCACGAAGCTGTTCTGGAGGATCAATTCGACGGATGCCGCAAGCCCGATCAGGAGACCCGCGAGCACCATGCCCTTCATCCCGTCGACGAAGGCCTCCGACGCGCTGCGCGAATCGAGCCGCCCGACGAGCGTTGCCACGATGCTGATCGCCACGTAGAACGCGGAAAGCTCGACGTTCCCCCACTTCAGTTCGCGCGTGCCGAACACGAGTGCGGCGGCCGCAAAGGCGAGGATGACGAGCGTCGCCTTGTGGCGGCGCGAGAGCGGCGTGGGCGCATGCAGCGCCTCGACGGCGGCCTCGCGCCGATAGCCGCTGCGACGCACATAGAGCAGCAGATACGCGACGCCGATTGTCAAAAACACCACGAACACGCCAAGCCGCAACGCCAGGCCGCTGAAGAGCGGCACGCCGACGATGGGCTGCGCCACCGCGAGCGACAGCGGATTCGTGACCGAGGCGATATAGCCGATCTTCGCGGCAATCGCGACGAGCGCCACCGCGAACAGGTTCGAGAGGCCGAGCCGTTTCGCGAGCAGCATCACCATTGGAATGATGACCAGGTACTCCGAAATAAATCCGAGCATGGTGCTGCCAAGCCCGATCAGGATCATGAGCAGCGGCGCGAGCACGTAGACATTGCCGGCGGTGAGCTGGAGCAGGCGGTCGATGCCGGCGTCCACTACGCCGGTGCGCTTCATGACGCCGAACATGCCGCCCACGAACATCACCATGACGATGAGCGGCGCGTTCTTGATGAGCCCGTTCGGTATGGCGACGAACACCGAGACGAGGCTCGCGGGCGCCGCATGGTCCGGCGTACTCTTCGTCACGGCCGGAGCGACGAGCGTGGCGAGATCGCTGCTTTTCGGCACCACGTGATAGGTGCCCGGAATCACGAGCTTGTCGTGGCGCTCGAAGCGGCCCGCGTCGACGAACCAGGTCATCGCCAATGCGGCGGCGAGCACCCAGAGCATCATGACGACAGGGTGCAGCATCTTGCCGTGTGGCCTGGTTTCCTGTTTTGCGCCTTCTGCGGGTGGCCTGTCTTCACGCGGGGAGGAGGGCGGAGCAACGATCATGATCAGGAATCCTCCATGCGTGCTCAGGCGGAAAGCGCCGCGGCGCGTGCACCCGTATAGCCGAGTTCGGCGGAGATCGCGTCGGCGCAGGCCTGCAGGCGTTCGAGATAGTCGGGGATCTCGGCGCGGCCGATGCGCATTTCCGGCCCCGAAATGGCGACGGCCGCCACCGTCGCGCCCGACATATCGCGCACCGGCGCGGAGATCGCCACCGCGCCGGCCGTCACTTCGCCGAGACTCACGGCGTAGCCCTTGCGCGCGATCGCATCGAGTTCCTCGACGAGCGCGATCAGGTCGGGCGCCTCGGGCATCTTCTTCATGCGCGCGAGATAGTCGGTGCGTACTGCGCCGGGTGCGAACGCGAGCAACACCTTGCCCGAAGCGCCGTGATTGATCGACCGGCGGTTGCCCACCGCGCCCACGGCGCGCACCTGATGCGTGGTCTCGCAGCGCGCGACGCAAACCGTCTCGAGACCCTCGCGCACGCGCAGCACGATCGTCTCGTTGATCGCCTGGTTGAGCGCGAGCATGTGGCGTGAGGCCGAGCGCACGAGCGTGTTCTGCTGCGTGGCCGCCACGCCGAGCACAAAGGCTTGCGGACCGAGCGCGTAGGTGGAGGTTTGCGCGTCCTGCACGACATAGCGGTGCAGTTCCAGCGTGCAGAGCATGCGATAGGTGCGCGATTTGTTGATGCCCAGCTGCGTGGACAGCTCCGTTACGCCAAGGCCTGGATGCTCGGCCACATAGCTGAGCAGTTTGAGCGCGTTGTCGACGGCATCGACGATATAGGTCATGGCTATGCTCACTGTGCGTTGAGTTGCGCGCGCACCCAGCTGGCGAGGGCGTCGGCGAAGGCGTCGAGGTCGCGCTTGAGCGTGTCGAAACCCGCGTGCTTCGAACACGCGGCCTCGTCCATGTAGAGCGCGCGGTTCAGTTCGATCTGGATGCTGTGGCGGTTGCGCGCCGGATCGCTCACGGCGCGCAGCAGGTCGCCGCCCTGGTAAGGCTCGTTGATCTGCACGCGATAGCCGGCGCCCACAAAGTGATCGGCGACCCATTGCGTGAAGGCCGGATCCGACGTCGTGCCGCGCCGGTCGCTGATGACGAAATCGGGACGCGCCTCGCCCGAGTCGACGTTCATTTCGTTGCCGCGCGATTTCATGGAGTGACAGTCCACATGCCACAGCGCGCCGTGCTGCGTGTAGGCCGCCTCGGCCGCCTGCGCGAGCGCCGCGCGATAGGGGCGGTAGTACGCGTCGATGCGGTGCCGAACTTCATCGACGGAAAGCTTGCGATCGTAGAGCGGCACGCCGGGCAGCGCGTAGCGGCGGATCAGGCCCATGCCACGACGCGTGTACGGCTCGGGCGCGAGCGGCTCGGGCCAGGGCTCGGCGAGCAGTTCGGCGTCGATGTCGGTCATGGCGCGGTTCGGGTCGATATAGGCGCGCGGAAAGCGTGCGCCGATCAGCACGCCGCCGCGCGCGGGCACGCCGCCCCACAGTTCGTCGACGAACGCGTCCCACGACGTGAGGATCGCCTCGCGCGGCGCGACGGTGCCGAAGTCGTCGGGCAGCGTGATACCGCTGTGCGGGGAGTCGAACACGATCGGCAGCGGCTCGGCCTGTGCCGCAACGGTGAAGCAGGGCGCGTGTTCGTCTGCCTGGGAGGAAAGTGGGCTGGTGTTCGTCATCGCTAATCAGTTACTTGTCGCGTGTTTTAATGATTAAAACAGCGTTTTAATTTCAAGAGATAGCGTAGCGCGTGGTAAAAATTGGGCCGATTGGGGTTTCCCCTGGAATGGCTCGGTAAAAATAGCGAATTGAACCGGCTGTAAAGGATTACAGCGATTTTGGCGGACGCCGCGACGCCCCACTTCGTGTCGCGGGTTTTTGACAGCTTCTTGACGGGATGGAAAGCAGACCCGAATAATAAATAATACGATGTTTTAAACAATAAAACAAGCGGGTGATGAGGCAAGCCACCGCCAACGGGGAGCGCAAGCGGGTAGCCGTTGCTCCGCGCCGCGCAGCGATGCCATTTCATCAGGATTGCAAAAGATAGATCGCACCTCCCGGCGCGCATCTGGAGATCAACACCAATACACGGCACATCGAATGCCAGAAGGAGAAAAACGCATGTTTCAAGCATCCCGGCGCACCCTCGCATTCGTCATCGGCGGTCTCGGTCTCGCGGCCTCGCACGCCAACGCGCAGTCGAGCGTCACGCTTTACGGCATCGCCGACGGCGGCTTCACCTACACGAGCAACCAGGGCGGCAAGTCGAACTTTCAGGCGACGGCCGGCAGCGAGCAGGGCTCGCGCTGGGGCCTGCTCGGCAGCGAGGATCTGGGCGGCGGCAATCGCGCGATCTTCCGCCTCGAGAACGGCTTCAACCTGCAGACCGGCACCGCGAGCGCGAACGGCCGCATCTTCGGCCGCCAGGCGTGGGTGGGGCTCGCGAGCGACCGTTGGGGCTCGCTCACGTTCGGCCGCCAGTACAACGCGGCGCAGGACTCGCTCGAACCGCTGCAGATGGCCGTGGAGACGTCGCAGTACGGTACGCACCCGTTCGACACCGACGACCTGAACAACACGTTCCGCACCGACAACTCCGTCAAGTACGTCACGCCCAAATTCCACGGTCTGACGATCAACTCGATGTACGGCTTCAGCAACAACGCGGGCAACTTCGGGACGAACCGTTCATGGAGCGTCGGCGCGAGCTATGCGGGCGGGCCGCTGCAGTTCGGCGCAGCGTATGTGCAGCTCGATCATCCGGCCACCGACACGACCGGCGCGATTCCTTCGGACAACTACTTCACGTTCCTGAAGGGTATTACGCAGCAGCGCATCTGGGGCGCGGGCGGTGTCTACACCTTCGGCAATCTCGGCGTGGGCGCGATGTACACGAACGTCGCGTTCGAGTTGACGCCGCAGAGCCAGTACCAGCACTATCAGAACGCGGAAGTCAGCCTGCGCTATGCGATCTCGCCGTCCATTCATGCCGCCATCGGCGAAACCTGGACGGGCGTGAATGCGAACGGCCAGAAGGATAGCTGGCACTACTGGCAAACGACCAGCGCGCTGCAGTACTTCCTCTCGAAGCGCACGGACGTCTATCTCGACCTCATCTATCAGCGCGCGACGAACGCCGTGGCGCAGATCGAAGGGACGTCGGGCGCGTCGAGCAACGGTAACCAGTTCCTCGCGGTGACGGGCATCCGCCACAAGTTCTGATCGGCTGACCCGGGCGGTCAGTTCGCGGCCCGTTCGCGCGTGCCGATCATGCTGGCCGCCTTTGCCTGCTTCGCGGGCTTGCGCCGCGCACGCGCTTTCTTGAGCCAGATGAGCACGCCGGTCACGCTGAGCATCGCGACGACAACACCGGTAAAGCTGATGGCGATGCGTCCCGGCAGCCCGGCGATGCGGCCCGAGTGCAGCGGAAACTGCGCCTGCATGAAGATATCGCCTGCGCTGCCGCGGCCCGGAATCTGCCTGCCGAGCACCTGGCCCGTCCGCGCGTTCATGATGAGCCAGGCATTGCCGAGACCCGCGTCGCCGTGATCGTTGCCCGCCTCGAAGTAGCCCACGCCATACACGCCGGAGGTGGGCAGCCCGAACAGTCCGCCCGGCGGCGCCGTGATGCCTTCGCGGCGGCCCATCCCGGCGGCTTCGGTCACGATGCGTTCGCGCGCAGCCGTTGCTTCGGCGGGCGTGAGCGCGGGGCCCGGTGCGACGATGCGGAACGGGTCCGGCGCGAGCGTCGAGAACACCGACACGACGGGGCGCACGACCTGCGCGCCGAGGTTCATCGAAATCGATGTCACGGCCACGACGATCAGGAGTCCCCAGAGCCACACGCCGCCCGAGCGGTGCAGGTCGAACGTGAGCGCATAACCACCGCGCTTCACGCGAAAGGCGAGCGACTTGCGCCAGCCTTTCGGGCTCGGGAAGGCGAGCACGATCGCGATGAAGCCGTCGAGCAGCCATATCATCCCGACCACGCCCATCGTCCAGACACCGAAGTCAATGCCCATCTTCGTCGGCATGAACAGCGTGTAGTGGAGCTGATAGAGGAAGGGGATCAGGTTCTGGCGCGCAAGCGAAGCCTTGCCCCACATGCGGCGGCCTTGCTCCTCGCCCGTGACGGGGTCGAGCGCGATCTGGTTGAAGTCGAGCGCATAGGGCGCCTGACTCGCGGGGTTCAGGCGCGGCGCCACCTGCGCGATCCAGGTATGGCCGGGCTCGACGGTAAGCGGCATGAAGGTCACGACCGCGTGCGGTTCTGCGGCCTCGAGACGCTTCGCGAGTTCGAGCGCGGGCAGCGGCGTGCCCGGCGTCGCGCTACGGAAGAACGACGGGTTGAGCAGTGCGTCGAGTTCGTGATCCCACGCGATCACCGCGCCGGTCACTCCGGCGAGGAACAGGAAGGCCGCGGTGCCAAGACCGAACCAGCGGTGCAGACGGACCAGCAGCGGTCTCATGCGAAACCTCGACGCGCCGGCCGGCGCGCGGGGGCGAACGCGATCACGATTGGGCTCACGGCAACCTTGAAAATACTGCAAATAGGAATCGTTTGCATTCTACGGATCGGCCGTCGAAGGCGCAAGGTTTGCGAAAGGCGGGGATATGGGGGCGGAAGAAGCGCGGAACGCGCAGAAGCGGCCGCGGCACTCGCGAGACGTCGTCGCGAGCACCGCTACGGCCATCAGACGCGATGCCCGGCCGTGGCGACCGGGCATGCGGTCACACCGGGTCCTTGTCCGGCGGCCCCTCGGGCTGCTGCGGTTCGTCCTTGTGATGGCCCGGTGCCGGCGGGGTGAGCGGGTCGCGTTCGGGGTCCCGGGTCGGATCGGCGAGTGGATCGGGAAGCGGATTCGTGTGCGAGCAGATCATCGCGAGGTCCTCTTGCGCTAAAGCGTGCGGCCGTGTGGTGCGCGTCACCCTATAGCGTAGGCGATCGATTGCATGCCTGGCACTCGCAATTGAACAATCGCCGCGGGCGAGTCGCGAGTGCGCGCGAATCAGAGCCCGTTGAGGTCGGCGGGCGTGTCGACGTCGCGCAGAATGCCCGGGTCGTCGACTTCGACGCGCGTCAGCGGGTGGGTGCTGAGCAGGGCGCGGGCGCCCGCGTCGCCGTCGAGCGCGACGAGCGCCGCGCGATGGGCGTAGCCGAAGCCAACCGGATGTCCGCGCTGCCCGCGATAGAACGGCGCGACGAGCGATGCGCCGCCATCCAGCGTGCGCGCCACGGCTTCGATCGATTCGACGGCAATGCAGGGCATGTCGGCCAGCGCGACGATCCAGCTTTCCGCTTCATGGTCGGTTTCCACCCCGGCGGCGAGGCTCGCGCCCATGCCGCGCGCGGCGTCGGGCGCGAACACCACGTCGCAGCCCGCGTCGTTGAGCACATGCGCGAGTGTTTCCGCCCCGGGACGTACGACGGCGATCACTTTGGGTACGACGCGCAGCAGCCGTTGCGCGGACTCGCGCGCGACGCATGTGCCTTCAGGGAGGGGAGCGAGGAGCTTGTTGCGCAGTCCGTTGGGATCGAAGCGCGAACCGGTGCCGGCGGCGAGCAACACGCCGGTGGCGAACGAAGCATAGGCCATGGGTGTGGTACGCCCGCGAAGAGGGTGAGCAGTGATTGTGCGGCGCAAGCGCGCGTGAGGCAAGCCCCGCGCGCGGCACATGCCTTGCTTCGTCTTGCATTTGCCGCCCGCTCATGCACTGTGCCGGTGCAGGGCCTGCATGGCATGCCCTCCGTCACATGAGCGAATTCGTCTGCGGGAAGACCTTGTCGAGCGTGATCGGCAAATCGCGCACGCGCACGCCGGTGGCGTGATACACGGCGTTCGCAATGGCCGCCGGCACGCCGGTAATACCGATCTCGCCGATGCCGCGCACGCCGAGCGGATTGAAGCGCAAATCGGGTTCGCCGACGAACAGCACATCCAGCTCGCCGATGTCGGCGTTCACGGGCACGTGGTATTCGGCGAGATTGTTGTTCGCAATGCGGCCCATGCGCGTGTCGAAGAGGCCCTCTTCGTGCAGGGCCGTGCCCACGCCCCATACCATGCCGCCCATCAACTGGCTGCGCGCCGTTTTTTCGTTGAGCACGCGTCCCACGTCGTACGCGCCGACGATGTGCGCCACGCGTATCGTGCCGGTATCGGCATCGACGTGCACTTCGGCGAACACGGCGCCAAATGAGTGAAACGCATACTGCTGCTTCTCCGCGCCTGGCTTCGTCGCGACCTGCGCCTCGAGCGGCTGGCCGCCCGCGCGGGCGATGACGGCGGCGGCCGGATCGCGTCGCGAGCTGTCGCTGCGGCTTACGACCCAGCCGTCCTGCACGGTCACGTCGTCGGCGGCGAGTCCGTAGACGGGCGAGCCGCGGTCGGCGCGCGCGAGCGCGATGAGCTTGTCGCGCACGGCCGTGCACGCGGCCTGCACGGCGGGCGAGACACTCGCCGCCGACTGCGAGCCGCCCGAAACCGGCGCGACCGGCAAGGTCGAATCGCCCAGCGCAAAGCGGATGCGGTTGGGCGGAAAGCCGAGCGCGTCGGCGGCCACCTGGGTCATCACCGTGTAGGTGCCGGTGCCGATGTCCTGCGTGCCCGACGCGACCATCGCGTTGCCGTCGGGCAGGATGCGCGCCACGGCGGCGGCTTCGCTGCGATTCGCGGGATAGGTCGCGCTCGCCATGCCGAGGCCGATGAGCGTGTTGCCGTTGCGCATGGCGCGCGGCGTGGCGATGCGCCGCGACCAGTTGAAGCGTTGCGCGCCCGCCTCATAGCACTGGCGCAGCGCTTTCGACGACCACGGCTTGCTGTCCTGCGGCTCGCTTTCCGCGTAGTTCTTCAGGCGCAGCGCAACCGGGTCCATTTTCAGTTGCCACGCCAGCTCGTCCATGGCCGATTCGAGCGCGAACGAGCCCGTGGTTTCACCGGGCGCGCGCATGAAGGTCGGTGTGCCGACATTCAGGGGTACGACACGATGGCTCGTGCTGCAATTGGGCACCGCGTACATCATGCGTGTGACGAGGCCGCACATTTCGAGCCAGTCTTCGAAGGTGGACGTGTGGGCCAGCGTGTCGTGGCGCAGGCCCGTGAGCGTGCCGTCCGGGCGCGCCGCGAGCGACAGATGCTGCTCCGTGTGCGGGCGCGAGCCGACCGGCCCGAACATCTGCGGCCGCGCGAGCGCAAGTCGCACGGGGCGTCCCGTCTGCTTCGCGGCCATCGCGCACAGGCTCACGTGCGACCACGACGAACCCTTGCAGCCGAAGCCGCCGCCGAGGAATGGCGAGATCACACGCACGTTGTCGGGCGCGATGCCGAACACGGCCGCCACTGCGTTGCGCGTGCCGCTCACGCCCTGTGTGGCGTCGTAGAGCGTGAGGTCCGGGCCGTCCCAGTGCGCCATCGTCGCATGCGGTTCCATCGGGTTGTGGAACTGCGTGGGCGTGGTGTAGACCGCCTCGAAGCGCACCGCGCCTTCGTGCAGCCCGGCTTCGACGTTGCCGCGCGTCGATTCGACCGGGCGGCCCATCGGGCTGGGCGGCGCGTGCGCGTCGCCTTTTGCGCGGTTGAAGTCGAGCGTGGCCTGGGTCGGCGCGTAGACGATCTCGATGTGACACGCGGCATCCGTGGCGTGTTCGAATGTGTCGGCCACCACGACCGCGACGGGCTCGTTGCTGTAGCGCACGACGTTGTCCTGCAGCAGCGTGAGGTGCCGTCCCGCTGGTGGCTTGAGCGGCGAGCGCCCGCCGTTGGGCAGGCGCATCGCGGTCTGGTACGTCATGACGAGCAGCACGCCGGGCATGGACCGCGCGCGGCTCGTGTCGATCGACGTGATCGTGCCGCTCGCAATCGTGCTGGTGACGAGCACGGCATGGGCGAGCCGCGTTTCGGGGAAATCGCTCGCGTAGAGGGCGCCGCCCGTGACCTTGAGCATGCCGTCGATGCGGTCCATCGGTTGTCCGGTTAGCGTGCTCATGCGAAATCTCCGGTGTTGTTGCCTTGCGTGCCGGCGGCGGCGAGCATCGTCGAGCGGACGATCGCGCGTTGCGCGAGCCCGACCTTGAACGCATTGCCGCTCAGCGGCTTTGCCTGCGCGAGTTCCGCTGCGGCGGCCTCGCGTAGCGTCGACGCGTTGAGCGTTTTTCCGGCGAGATGCTGCTCCGCCACGCTCGCGCGCCAGGGCCGATGCGCGACGCCGCCCAGCGCGATGCGTGCCGTGCGGATGCGGTGGCCGTCGAGTTGCAGCGCGCTCGCGATCGAGACGAGCGCGAAGGCATAGCTCGCGCGGTCGCGGATCTTGAGGTAGTGCGCGTGCTCGCTGAACAACGGTGGCGGCAGGTCGATCGAGGTAATCAGTTCACCTGACTGAAGCGTCGTATCGAGATCGGGCCGCTCGCCGGGCAGCCGATGAAACGACGCGAACGGGATCGTGCGCGCGCCGCCCGGTCCGCTTACCTGCACCGTGGCATCAAGCGCCGCGAGCGCAACGCTCATGTCGGACGGATTAACGGCCACGCATTGTGCGCTTGCGCCGAGGATCGCATGCATGCGGTTGAAGCCGCCGATCGCCGCACAGCCGCTGCCGGGCGCGCGCTTGTTGCATTGGGTGAACGCGGTGTCGTAGAAGTACGGACAGCGCGTGCGTTGCATGAGATTGCCGCCCACGGTGGCCATGTTGCGCAGTTGCGGCGAGGCGCCGGCGAGCAGCGCCTGCGAGAGCAGCGGGTAGTGCGTGCGCACGAGCGTGTGATTGGCCGCGTCGCTGTTGCGCACGAGCGCGCCGATGCGCAGGCCGCCGTTGGGCAGCGTTTGAACCTGATCGAGCGCATCGATGCGCGTGATGTCGATGAGCATGACCGGATGCGCGGCGCCGCCTTTCATGAGATCGAGCAGATTCGTGCCGCCGCCGATGAATACGGCACCGGGACGCTGCGCGGCGGCAATCGCGCCGTTCACGTCGGCGGCACGCTGGTACGAGATGGCATCCATTTGTGTGTCTCCGTGCTCAGGCGCCGGCCGTATGCGCGTCGCGCACGGCGGCCACGATGTTGACATAGGCGCCGCAGCGGCAGATGTTGCCGCTCATGCGCTCTCGTATTTCGGCATCGCTCAGTTGCGCGGGGCGTGTGCGCACGTCGGGTGTGGCGGCGCTCGCTGCGCCTGCCGCGAATTCGCTCAGGCATGCCGTGGCCGAACACAACTGGCCCGGCGTACAGAAGCCGCACTGGAAGGCGTCGTGCTCGATAAAGGCGCGCTGCACGGGACTCAACGTGGCCACGCCCGCGAGCCCTTCGACGGTGGTGATGCGCTGGCCTTCGTGCATCACGGCGAGCGTGAGGCAACTGTTGATGCGCCGCCCTTCGACGAGCACCGTGCAGGCGCCGCACTGGCCGCGATCACAACCCTTCTTCGTGCCGGTGAGGCCCGCATAGTCGCGCAGCGCATCGAGCAGCGTGACGCGCGGTTCGATATGCAGCGTGTAAGCGCGGCCGTTGATGTCGAGCCTGACCGGTTGCGCGGGCGCGGGCGGCGGCGCTTCGGTGGGGGCGGTGGCAGGCGGCGCATTCTGTGCATGCAGATGAGGCGTCGCGCTCAACGCGGCAGCGGCGGCCGCCGATTGCAGGAAGCGGCGGCGGGTGACGTCGGCGGGCGCGCGGGAGGGGGAAGATTGGGAGGCGTCGTCGCAATCGCACGGCGCATCGAGGGGACGTTCGTTGGACATGGCGATCTGCGGACTCCAGGATGACGACGGAACATAATCCGGGACTTCAGGCGCTGGCCGCGCGGGTTTGCGCAGGGCTTCGTCGCGCAGCGGCGCGCCTCTTTCGTGAAGCAATTCCGATGCCGCGGTTGCTCGGCCGGGCACTGCTGCAGATCTGCAAATTGCACTTCTCGAACACGAAAGTAAAGCGCTTACGTGTGAATTTTTCGCTGCATATTGCTTGATGGCGCAACGCTGTCGCATGGCTGGCGCCATCCCGACGCGAAGCTGGCGCCGTGGACAGAAATGCAATGCAGCAAGAGGGAAAAGCGTGTTGAAAGACGGTTGCGCGACGAGTCGTTCCGCGCAACGCATACGCTACGCGCGATCTTCCTGTAGGTAGCGATGCACGAAGGCGATCGCCATGCTGCCTTCGCCGACGGCCGAGGCGACACGCTTGACCGGGCTCAGCCGCACATCGCCGCAGGCAAAGATGCCGGGTACGCTCGATTCGAGCAGGTAGGGATCGCGCCGGTGCGACCAGCGCCCGGCTTTCACGGCATCGTCGCCGGTCAGCACGTAGCCGCGCTTGTCGCAGGCGATCTCCGGCGGCAGCCAGCCCGTTTCCGCGTCCGCGCCAATGAATACGAACAGGCCGCCGCATGCGCGGCGGCTCACGCTTGCGCTGGCCGTATTGAGCACGTCGATGGCGTCGAGATGCGTCTCTCCATACACGCCGACGACTTCCGAATTCAGTTCGACGTGAACGTTCTCCTTTCCCACCAACTGCTCGACGAGATAGCGCGACATCTTGTTCTCGAGCGACTCGCCGCGCACGATGAGCGTCACGGCGCGCGCATGATTGGCGAAGTACAGCGCGGCCTGTCCCGAAGAATTGCCACCGCCGATCAGATACACGTCGAGTCCGTGCGTGCCGCTCGCCTCGCTGCGCGCCGCGCCGTAGTAGATGCCTTTGCCGATGAAGCGGTCGAAGCCTTCGATCGCCAGCCGCCGCCAGGTGACGCCCGTCGCGAGAATGAGCGTGTGCGCGCGCACCACGTCGCCGCCGTCGAGGTGGACTTCGCGCGCGGCGGTATCGACGCGAGCAACCGCGCGCGTGACGAGGATTTCGGCGCCGAGGCGCCTTGCCTGCTGCAGCGCGCGACTCGCCAGTTCGTCGCCGGAAATGCCGCCAGGAAAGCCCAGATAATTTTCGATGCGCGAAGAGGTGCCGGCCTGGCCGCCCGGTGCTTCACGCTCGACCACAATGGTACGGAGTCCTTCCGAGGCGCCATAGACCGCGGCGGCAAGGCCAGCCGGTCCGCCGCCGATGATCAGCGTGTCGTATTCCGCGAGACGCGGTTGGGTTTGCAGCCCCAGCCGCTCCGCCAGGTCGCGCGTCGCCGGGCGGCTCAGCAGGGTGCCATCGGCGAGGCGCAAGGTCGGGCAGTGCTGCTCTTCGGGGCAGGGACCGCTCCAGCGTGTTTTGAGTTCAGGCGCGTCTGGCGTCAACCACTCGCAGCTGATCTGGTTGCGCGCGAGGAACTGGCGCAGGTTCGCGCAGGCCGGGTCCCAGCGCGCGCCAACGAGCGTGACGCGCGTTTTCGGCGGCTCCGCGGAAAGACCCTGCAAGCCGCCGATGCGTTCGCGGGCGAGTGCACCCATGCGCGTGGCGACGTCCGACGAGGCGGCAGCGAGCGCGTAGTAATGCTGCGCGTCCACGCGCATGACGCGCGAGGGAAGGGCTGCGCGATACGCGCCGGGAAATGGCGAACTGAGCGCGAGCGGCACCTCGCCGAAGATCGTGCCGGGCAGGCGCCATCCAAGCGTGCGCTCGATGCCGTCGAACACCTTGACGACCTCCATCTTGCCGGACAGCACGGCATACAGCGCGCGCTCGCCGCCTTCGTGCACGGCGTATTCACCGGGACTCAGGTGCAGGTCCGCGGAAGTGTGGGCGAGACGTTCGAGTTCGGCTTCGGGGAGCGTGGAGAAAAGCGGGATCGCGCGGATTTCGTCTGTGGTCAGCATGGCTTCGCAAGTCGCGGGCAAGCAGGAAACGACGATGGGACAGCGGCGCGGGGACTGCGCTTTCGTATTGCGGCGCGGCCGCTTTTTTGACGTCTCATGCAGTATAGGCGGCGCGCACGCAGACATTCACCGAATTAATCGACTGACGAATTGCACACGAGTGTCATTCGAGAGGATCGCTAACCATGTTGCCAGTGCTCAGCGCAGCCACGGCCTCGCGCAGCCACACGAGCGCCGGATCGGCGTGATTGCGTGGATGCCATGCCGCATGCATCGAAAAGCCGCGTGCCTCGAACGGCAGTTCGAACAGGTCCACGCGGTCCTGGTAGCGTGCGACGAGCCGGTAAGGCAGCGTCGCCACGTAGTTCGTGCGAGTGAGCACCTCGGGCACGAGGGTGAAGTGCTGTACCGAGTGCACCACGCGGCGGCGGCGGCCAAGCGCTTCGAGATGTTCGTCCATGAAGCCGAAGAAGCTCGCGCCGCTGGTCGAAACGAGCACGTGCTCGAGCGCGCAATAGCTGTCCAGATCGAATGGGGCCGCGCCGCGCGGGTGCCCTTTGCGTTGCGCCACGACGAAGCGTTCGTCGTAGAGCTTTCTGGCCTTGAGCGTTGGGGGCACCTGCTGCGCGGAGCCGAGCAGCAAATCGATTTCGCCGCGCTCGAAGCGCTCCGCGAGCGAGCCGGATTCAATGGCGATGAACGCCAGCTGCAGCCCCGGCCCCGCCAGACGCGGCCATTCGATCATCAGCGGCAGGCCGAGCACGGCCACGCACTGGTCGCTCGCGGCGACCACGAAGCGCCGCGTGCCCGTGAACGGATCGAAGGCGCTCTCGCGGCGCACCACGGTTTCTAGCGTCTTGAGCGCCGCATTCAGCGGCTCCATCAGTTCGAGCGCGCGTGCCGTGGGCGTCATGCCGCGGCCATTGGCGGCGGGAAGGAGCAGCGGGTCGTCGAAGAGTTGGCGCAGTCGCGCGAGTTGCGCCGAAACGGCCGGCTGCGTGAGATTCAGACGCGCGGCGGCGCGCGTCACGTTCGACTCGGCGAGCAGGGCGTCGAGCGATACGAGCAGGTTCAGGTCGATACCGGAGAGATCAATCACGGTGATAGGTGGAATGTCGGCAATTGATTTCAAGAATACGTCTCGCTCGCCTAGAGTTCAATCCGTCAGATGAACACCTTTCCTCTAGGAGAAGCCATGAAAGCCTGGATGCTCGATCAACCCGGTCAACCGCTCGCACTGCGCGACGTGCCGCAACCCGAACCGCGCCGCGGCGCGCTGCTGGTGCGCGTGGAGGCCGTGCCGCTCCTGAGCTATACGCGCCAGTACGTGCAGGGCAAGCTGCCCTACGGCTACCCGCAGGGGCCGTTTTCGCCGGGGACCAATGGCATCGGCCGGGTGCTCGCGGTCGGGGAAGGCGTGTACGGCTATCGCGTCGGCCAGCGCGTTGCGCTGAGCCCCTACTGGATCGCCGACGAAGCGCTGCGCGAGCCCGCCCAGGCCTTGCTCGGGCTCACGGCGATCAGCCCCGACAGCGGGCCGATGCTCGGCGATTTTCCGCACGGCACGCTGCGCGAGGCCGTCGAGTTTCCGGCCTCGACGGTATTTCCGCTCGACGGCCTCGATCATGTTCCTTCGGCGCAGCTCGCGGTGCTCGGCAAGCTCGTGGTGCCGTTCGGCGGCCTGCGCCGTGGCCGGCTCGCGGCAGGCGAAACCGTGGTGGTGAACGGCGCGGCCGGCGCGTTCGGCTCGGCGGCCGTGCTCGATGCGCTCGCACTCGGCGCGGGCCGTGTGGTGGCGCTCGGGCGGCGCGCGGCGGCGCTTGCGCCGCTCGCGAAGCTCGGCGGCGGACGTGTGGTCACCGTCGCGCTCAGCGGCGAGATGGCGCGCGACGTGGAGGCGATCCGCGCGGCCGCGAACGGAGGCGCCGATCTCGCCTTCGACATGGTGGGCCACGCCACCGACCCGGCCGCCACGCTCGCTGCGCTGCGCAGCCTGCGCCGCAACGGCCGCATGGTGCTGATGGGCAGCATGGAGGTGGAATTGCCGATCAAGTATGGCGAGATGCTCATCAACAACTGGGAGCTGATGGGCCACTTCATGTACAGCGGCGCGGACTACCGCGCGTTGATCGCGCTCGTGCAGTCCGGGCAATTGCCGCTAGACGCGATCGAAGTGCAGCGCCACGCGTTCGATGCGCTGGAGAGCGCGATCGACGCGGCGGAAAAGGCGCAAGGGCTGACCTGCGTGACGGTATGCACGTCGTCAGGCGCTTGAGCGCGCCATAAACAAATCGGCCCGCAAGCGCGATTGATGCTTGCGGGCCGATGATGTCGCGAGTGCAACGAGGCTCAGTCGATGCCGTGGAACACGGCGTCGTCCGGGCCGAGATATGCAGGCGGACGCCACACGGCGTCGCGCATCGAATGCTGCACGAGATTCTCGACGCCCAGCAGCACCGCGAAAATCGCCATGCGCACCGGAATGCCGTTGTCGGTCTGGCGGAAGATCGCGAGGCGCGGATCGTGGTTCAGATCGGTCGAGAGATCGTTGGCGCCCGGTCGGCTATCGCGCGGCAGCGGGTGCATCACGAGCGTTTCAGCGCTGCAGCACTCGTCCATCGTTGCCTGGTTGATCTGGAATTCGGGCGTGTAGCCTTCGAACGACTCGTCGGCGAAGCGCTCCTTCTGGATGCGCGTGGCGTACACCACATCCGCGCCGCGCAGGCCCGCGCGCAGGTCGTGCGTCTGCTCGACCACATGGCCGTTGGTCGAGATCTTGTCGACGATGTATGCCGGCATTTCGAGCTGCGGCGGCGAAATGAGCGTGAACTTGATGCCGCGATAGAGCGCGAGCAGCTTCACGAGCGAGTGCACCGTGCGGCCGTACTTGAGGTCGCCCACGAGCGCGATATGCGCGCCGTCGACGATCTTGCCCAGACGCGAGAACTCGCGCTGAATCGTGTAGAGGTCGAGCAGCGCCTGGCTCGGGTGCTCGCCGGGACCGTCGCCGCCATTGATCACGGGGATGTTCACGGCACGCGCGAATTCGGCCACCGAGCCTTGATCAGGATGGCGAATCACCATCGCATCCACGTAGCCGGCCATCACGCGGCTGGTGTCGTAGATCGATTCGCCCTTGGCCATCGAGGAGAACGTGAAGCCGGTCGTGTCGCACACCGAACCGCCCAGGCGGCAGAACGCGGCGCCGAAGCTCACACGCGTACGCGTGCTGGCCTCGAAGAACAGGTTGCCGAGCACCGCGCCTTCGAGCACGCGCGAGATCTTCCGGCGGCGCGCGATGGGCTGCATGATGTCGGCCACGCGGAACAGGGCTTCGACGGAGTCGCGCGAGAACTGGTCCACGGAAAGCAGTTGCGGCTTGCCCTCGAACTGCATCTGGCTCGCGAGCGAACGCACTGAGTCTACGCTTTGCGTATAGTCTTCGCGCGGCTCGCCGTTGCCGACGATTTCCGAAACGAAGCGCTCGACGATCTCCGGCATGGCGCGCGATTCCTGCGACTCCTCGGGCAGCAGCCACGTGTCGAGCGCACGACGCGACACGCCGATGCGGCTCGCAAATGCGTCGCGGGTCATGTTCAGACGCCGCATGGCGTCACGGAGGAAGGCTTGTTGCGGAACGCTCATGCTGGCACCCGTGATTTCTGGTTAATGTACGCGGTGCGTATATTAGTTCGGTGGCGCGAGAAGTCAAGTTCTTTTGTCGGAGGAGCGCTCGAGAAGGCGTTCTGCGTACGTGAGGACGTACCGCGCGCGCAGCACGCCGCTTGCTGGCGCCCGCCCGCATCTGGGCGATCTCGGTTACACTGCGCGACATGCTACGTAACCCGCTCCGCCACGACCTGCCGAATCTCACCGCCGCCATGCGCGCGGTGTCGTCGCTCGCGCAGGCCACTTCGGTGTGGGTGAAAGCCAAAGCCAAAAAACAGCCGCTCATCTGACCGGAGTCTGCTGTTCCGTCAGATGTGCGACGGAACAGCCAGCCGAAGGCGCCCTGCCTTCCGCCTCACTCCCGGCTTGCTTCCCTCCTGCGCACCGCTGAACGGACCTTCCATACGGTCGAGTTCAAGGGAAAGTCATGTCAGAGTTTTCGGGTATCTGGATTCCGCTCATCACGCCGTTCAACGCCGGTGCAGTCGATCATGCTGCGCTCGACGCGCTCGTGCGCCACTACGTCGAGGCCGGCGTGGCCGGCTTCGTCGCGCTCGGCACGACCGGCGAACCCGCCGCGCTGAGCGACGCGGAAGCGGACGAGGTGCTCGCCACCGTGCTGGCGTCGGCGGGCGGGCTGCCGGTCGTGGCGGGCGTGAGCGGCAATCACACGGCGGCCGTCTGCGAGCGGATCGCGGCGCTCAACGAGCGGCCCGTCGCGGGCGTGCTGGCGGCCGCGCCTTACTACATCCGCCCATCGCAGGCGGGCGTGATCGGCCACTTCGCCGCGCTCGCCGATGCGAGCCGCAAGCCTCTGATCGTCTACGACATCCCCGCGCGCACGGGCGTGCGCATCGAGTTGCCGAGCCTGCTCGAACTCGCCGCACACGAGCGCATCGTCGCGGTGAAGGACTGCGGCGGCTCGCTCGACAAGACGCTCGCGCTGATTCTCGACGGCCGTTTGCAGGTGCTCTGCGGCGAGGACATCGACATGTTCGGCGCGATGTGCGCGGGCGCGAGCGGGGCGATTGCGGCGTCGGCGCATTGGCGGCCGGAGCGCTTCGTGGGGATGGCGCGTGCGTTGCAGGAAGGGCGTCTCGCCGATGCGCGCGCGATCTGGCACACGCTGGTGCCGCTCGTGCGCGCCGCGTTCGCGGAGCCGAATCCGGGACCGGTGAAGGCGGGGCTGGCTTCGTGCGGGCGGATCCGCAATGAACTGCGCGCGCCGATGACGCGTGTGAGCGGTGAACTGGAGGCGTCGCTGGCGCGCCTCGTGATTTGACGCTGCCCGTGCGGGAAGGGCACGCGGCGGATTGAGAGGCTGGGGGAGGACGTGCGGCGTGAACCGCCGCGTGCGGCGCGTCTAGCGCGCCGCGCGTGCGTTCGCGGTGCTGGACGCGCGGCGGCGGCGCGTGCGGGGGGGTTCGACAGCGGCGGGTTCGCCGTTCAGCAGAATGCGGCGGCCGGGCACGTGCTGCGCAACGAGGCGGGCGATGTCGAGCGCCGTGCTTTCGGCGGGCACGACCTGGCGACGGGCGCTGTCGTCGAGCGGCGTCGTCCATTCGACGAGGCGGTAAGCGCGGCCCCACGGATGCTGGAGCGGCGTGGAGACCCGGCACGACGCGACCGTCGAAGCGGCACCGTCGCGCAGCAGGGACTGCAGGTGCACTAGCACATCGTCTTCAACCATGACCTCGCTCCTCCTACGCTTGCCGCGCAAAAAAACGCCGCCGATGTTCCGGCGGCTCAACAGGGGTTGAGCCTATGGTTGCAGCAAAGAATTAAACCAACCTTAAGGGAGGGGCTGGGGCGATGGGTGCCCGGGTGTGACCGGCGCGGCCAACGGATGCAGCGGTGCGAGCCCTATGCGGGCGTGCACCATGCAGGAAAATGCGGCGGGATCGAGCGGCCGGCCTGCGTATGGCCGGCACAAAGACAAGCAGACGGACGGCGATTAGCGCGGCTTCGTGCCATTTTGCCGCAGTGTCGCACGCGTCTTGCGGGCGGCGAAAAGCGGCAGATAGTCCTGGATGCGCGCTTGCGCTCGATATTCATTGAGCGTGTCGGCGTAGATGCGCGCGACCGTTTCCTCCGGCGTGTTGGTTTCTTCGGCGATGGTATGGACGATCTCGGAAGCATCGGCGGTCTTCGGCATGACTTGGCTCCGGTCAGCGAGGAGGGGTTGGCGGGGAGGGTTTTCATTCAAGGACATCCGGGCGCGGGATACCAATTGAATCCACCTATCGGGCAAAAAACGCCACAAGCGGGTCGCAGGTGTGATCTGTCTGAGCTTTGGCGTCTGCTCGCGCGAGCTCTGTATTTTCAGGGCTTCCAGCGCAAAACGGCCACGGCGAGACAGAATGTCTGCGCCGTGGCCGCCTGATGGCATGCGGCCATGGGCCGCACGCGTTCCGCTTATGTCAGCTTTACGCCGCCGTTTCGAGCGACGGGTAGTCCGTGTAGCCCGTTTCGCCGCGCGCGTAATACGTCGACGGATTCGGCGCGTTGAGCGGCGCGTTCAGTTCGAAACGGCGCGGCAGGTCGGGGTTCGCGATGAAGAGCTGACCCCACGCGACCGCGTCGGCTTCGCCTGCCGCGAGCACGGCCTGCGCCGATTCCAGCGAGAACTTTTCGTTCGCGATGAACGGACCGCCGAATTCGGCCTTCAGCTGCGGCCCGAGACGGTTGTCGCCAAGCGATTCGCGCGCAAAGAGGAACGCGATTTTGCGCTTGCCGAGCTCGCGTGCCACATAACCGAACGTCGCCGCCGGATTCGAATCGCCCATCGTGTGAGCGTCGCCGCGCGGCGCAATATGCACGCCCACACGATCCGCGCCCCACACATCGATACACGCGTCGGTGATTTCGAGCAGCAGGCGCGCGCGATTTTCGATCGAGCCGCCATAGGCGTCCGTGCGCCGGTTGGTGCTGTCCTGCAGGAACTGGTCGAGCAGATAGCCGTTCGCGCCGTGAATTTCCACGCCGTCGAAACCGGCCGCCTTCGCGTTGACCGCGCCCTGGCGGAATGCGGCGATCACGCCCGCGATCTCTTCGGTTTCGAGCGCGCGCGGCGTGACGAAGCCGCGCTGCGGACGCACGAGGCTCACGTTGCCTTGCGGCGCAATGGCGCTGGGCGCCACCGGCAGCTCGCCGTTCAGGAACACAGGGTCGGACACACGGCCGACGTGCCACAGTTGCAGGAAGATGCGGCCGCCCGCGGCATGCACCGCATCGGTCACGATCTTCCAGCCTGCCACCTGTTCCTGCGACCAGATGCCAGGCGTTTCGGCATAGCCGACGCCTTGCGGCGTCACGGAGGTCGCCTCGCTGATGATGAGGCCGGCCGTGGCGCGCTCGGCATAGTACTTCGCCATGAGTTCGTTGGGCACGCGCACTTCACCTGCGCGTTGACGCGTGAGCGGGGCCATGATGATGCGGTTCGGCAGCGTGAGGTCGCCGATCTGGATGGGGTCGAAAAGCGTTGCCATGTGTAGTGTCACCTTGTCTGCGGGCGCGGCCCGCGGGCTGAAAAGCGATACGGGAATCGAAATGGACGATGCCTGTTCAGCAGATGTTTCGCCGCTGAAGAATCACAACTGCGCGTTCATATGGGCGATAAACGCCTCGATGACCGGTTCGTTGCGCTTGAAGAACACCCACTGCCCCACGCGTTTGGACGTGACGAGTCCGGCCTTCTGCAACACGGCCAGATGCGCGGACACCGTGGATTGCGAAAGCTCGCAATGCGCGTCGATCTTGCCCGCGCAAACGCCGTTTTCGAGCGGCAGCTCCTGGTCGCCGAAATGCACCTGCGGCTCGCGCAGGCACGCAAGAATCTCGCGGCGCACGGGATTGGAGAGCGCCTTGCAGATCGCGTCGACGTCTAGAGCTGGAGTGGTAGGGGGATTCTTCATCGCGGCTGCATCGTAACTGTCCGAATCATATATCGTTATTCTACGATATGGGCGATGACACTGATTTCAATAGGGTTGTCGTCACATTTCGCTCTCCCTCCCCGCTTTTGCGTGGTCTCGCGCTATGCAAAACACCGGGAAGCAATGCTTGGGAGTCGGTTAATTCGCGGGCCAGAGCCCGCTGCATCGTGGGGGGCGCTGCTGCGTTGGCGGCGCGCTGCTGCGTTGGCTGCGCACCCCTTCGCTCGATCTACGCCGTCGCCTGCTGCGCAACCGTGGCCGCAACTCGCACGCGGCTCACATACGCCAGCGCGGACAAACTGATCATGGCGGTCGCGATCAGCCAGTAGCTCGGCGCGCTCTTGTCGCCGGTGGCGCTCAGCATCCACGTGACGATGGCCGGGGTGAAACCGCCGAATACGGTCACGCCGATGTTGTAGCCGATCGACATGCCGGTGGCGCGCGTCGCGGCCGGAAAGATCTCGGCCATGAGCGCGGGCAGGGCGCCGAAATAGATCGACTTGAGGAGCGCGAGCCACGCGATCAGCGCGAAGAGCGGCAGCGCACTCGCATGGCTGGTCGCCCATGCGAAGCCGGGGTAGGCGCTCGCGAGAAAGAGCAGCGCCACACAGGTCATCTGCGTGCGCCGCCCGATGCGGTCGGACAGATGTCCCGCGAACGGCGTGACGACGGTGAGAATCACGCCGCCCGCCATCGTCGCCGCGAAGCCGGTAGCCGCCGGCAGATGCAGCTGGCGGATCGCGAACGTGGGAATGTACTGCAGCAGATAGTTGACCGCCGTCGAGACGGTCAGCAGGCCGATCGCCGTGAGCACGAGCCGCTTTTGCTGGCGCAGCACTTCGCGCACGGGCGTTTCGGTGCGCGCGGCGCGCTTGAAGTCCTCGGCGTCTTCAATGAAGCGGCGCAGATAGAGGCCCACCGGACCAATCAGCAATCCGAAGAAAAACGGTAGACGCCAGCCCCAGGCCGCGAGGTCCGCGGGCGCCATGAGGCGGGCGAGACCATAACCGAACGAGGCCGCGAGCAGCGTGGCGAGGCCCTGCGTGGCGAACTGCCAGCTCGCGAGAAAACCGCGCCGGTGCGGCGCATGCTCGATCAGCATGGCCGTGGACGCACCGAACTCGCCGCCCGCCGAAAAGCCCTGGATGAGCCGCGCGGCGAACACCGCGAGCGGCGCGGCGAGTCCTATTGTCGCGTAGTCGGGAACCAGCGCGATGATCGCCGTGCCGACCATCATGAGGCTGACCGAGAGCATCAGGGCGGCCTTGCGTCCGCTGCGGTCGGCATAGGCGCCGAGCACCGCGCCGCCGAGCGGCCGCACGAGATACGACGCGCCGAAGGTGCCGAACGTGAGCAGCATCGAAACGGTTTCGTTGACCGCCGGAAAGAAGTGCTTGCCGATGTACACCGCGAAGAACCCATAAATGGCGATGTCGAACCATTCGAGAGCGTTGCCGGCGGAGGTGGCGATGACGAGCCTGACAAGGCTCACGGGTTGTTTGGCGGACATGGCGGCAGGCACCTTTATCGGGGTCGTCAGGCGAGGGCGTCGGTGGGTTGCGTCGCGCGTGCTTGCGCTTGCGCCGACGCGCAAGTTGCGGCGAGACGCGCGGCGTCGTCGCCGAGGTCCCACCAGAGTCCGGCCATCACGGCGAGCGCCTCGCGCGCGACGGAGCCGAGCAGGTGTTCGTTCGGCGCGTGCTGCGCGCAGGCCGGATACGAGTGCGGGACCCAGAGCGTCGGCAGCCCGAGCGTGTATGCGAATACGTCGTTCGGCACCGTGCCGCCGAGGTTCGGCAACAGCGCCGGCTTCTTGCCAGTCGATGCGCGCAGCGAATCGAGCGCCCAGTGCACCCAGGCATCGTCGGGGTCGAGCCGCGTCGCGGCGGACGTCTGCGTGACACGTACCTGCACGTCGTCAAAGCCAAGCCGCGCGAAGTGCGCTTCGAGATGCTCGCCTACACGCGCGGCGTCGGTGCCCACCACGAAGCGCAGCTGGCAGGTGGCCTTGGCCGTGGGCGGGATCGCATTGACGGGCGCGTCGGGGTTGCCGGTCTTGAAGGCGAGCACTTCGAGCGTGTTCCAGGCGATCACGCGCTCGGTGGGCGTGAGCCCGGGCTCGCCCCAGTCGGGATCGATCGCGGGGGCGTCTTCGTCCCCGCCGAGCACGATGTCGGCAAGCGCCTCGCGCACGCTCGCGGGCACGGGCGGCGGACGCAGCCCGTCCACTGCGATGGCGCCGCGCCGGTCGACGAGGCTCGCGATCGCGTGCGACAGCACGATGGCCGGATTGCGCAGCGCGCCGCCCCAGTTGCCCGAATGATGCGCGCCACGGCGCAGATCGACGAGCAGTTCGAACGTCACGCCGCCGCGCGAGCCGAGGAACAGCGTGGGGCGTTCGGCCAGCACGCGCGGGCCGTCTGAGGCGATGAACACGTCCGCCGCGAGCGCGTCGCGATGGGCGGCGCACACGGCGTCGAGGCCCGGCGAGCCGATCTCCTCGCCGGTTTCGAAGATCAGCTTCACGTTGTAGCCGAGCTTGCCGCCGCGCGCGTCCAGCACCGCGGCGAGCGCGGCGAAGTTCACGGAGTGCTGGCCCTTGTTGTCGGCGGTCCCGCGGCCATACCAGCGGTCGCCTTCCACGGTGACGTTCCAGGGCGCGAGACCCTCGCGCCACTGGTCGTCGTAGCCTCGCACGACGTCGCCGTGGCCATAGGTCAGCACATTCGGAAGCGCGGGGTCTTCGATACGCTCGGCGATCAGAAACGGTGCACGGGAGCCCGTGGGATTCTCGACCACGCGGCACGTGAAGCCGAGCGGCGTGAGGGAGGGCATCACCTCGTCGGCGAGATAGGCGACCAGCGCGCGGGCCTGCTCGGGATTCTGGCTTTCGGTGCGAAAACCCACGCGGCGCTGGAGGTCGGCGAAGAAAGCGCCGGAATCATAGACGCGCACGGCGCGGTCGATGGCGGTTTGTCGGGTCTCGTTCAAAAGGGCTCCTCTCATGCCTGGGTGCAGGGAATGAAAGCAGTCTAGGAACGTCAAAAATTCGCAACAATTTCAAAATTTGCGGATAGCATTGCCGAAATGGCAACGCAATGAATGCCCACTGAACGGATAAGCCGATGCTTCATGGAATCGCCTTGCGCTACTTCGTCGAGGTCGCGCGTACGGGGTCGCTGGCCGCGGCCTCGGAGAACCTGCACGTCGCCGTCTCGGCGATCAGCCGGCAGATCAGCAAGCTGGAGGAGGACGTGGGCACGGCGCTCTTCGAGCGCATGCCGCGTGGGATGGTGCTGACCGAATCGGGCGAGCGGCTGGCCGAGCACGCGCGGCGCGCGCTGCTGGAGGGCGACGCAGTGCTCGCCGAGATCGCCACGGCCAAGGCGCTCGGGCACGGCATCGTCCGAATCGGCTGCACGGAGGGCTTTACGCGCTCGTTCCTGCCCCACGTGCTCGCGCAGCATCACGCCGCCGCGCCGCACGTGCATTTCAATCTGCGCTCGGGCACGCCTTCGCAGGTCGAGCAGTGGGTGGCCACGGGCGAGGCGGACCTGGGGCTGGCGTTTTCGAGCGGAGACCCCGCGAAGGTCTACGTGCAGTACAGCGCACAGGCGCCGGTCTGCGCGCTGCTCGATCCGGGGCATCCGCTGGCGCAGCGCGACTCGCTCACGCTCGCGGACCTGCGCGACTATCCCGTCGCGCTGCTCGAACGCGGCAACACGGCGCGCCAGCTATTCGACGAATGCTGCGCGCGGCACGGCATCAAGTTCGAGCCCATTCTCACGAGCAACAATTCGAGCGCCTTGCATGCGTTCGCCGCGCTGGCGGGTGCGATCACGCTCGGCAGCCGGCTGTCGCTTTCGGGCCTCGCGGACGATCTTTCGCTGGTCGCGAAACGCTTCGACGAACCGACGCTCAACCAGCGCAACCTGTGTGTGATGACGATGCGAGACCGGCGGCTTTCGCGCCCCATCGAGGGGGTGCTGGGGGCGCTGATCGTGGCGATCGAACGCGCGTTGTGATGTGACGGCGCGTCAGCGTTTGCCCGCGCGCCCCGTCATGCGCCCCAGGATGTCCACGCGCTGCACCAGTTGATGGTAAATCACCGCAAGCACGTGCCCGGCGATCAGTGCGTACGTAAGGTACGCCAGCCAATAGTGGATCTTCGAGCCGAGATGGCCGAGCGCCTTGTCGACCGGCACGACGGCGGGCACCTGATACAGCCAGAACCAGTTCACCGGATGGCCGCCGCCATACGAGTTGATATATCCACTGATCGGCATGGCGAAGAGAATCAGATACAGCAAGCCATGATCGATATGCGCGAGCTTCTGCTCGAACGCCGGAATGCGTTGCGGCAGCGGCGGCGCATTGCCCGCAAGCCGTGTCACCACGCGGATCAGCGTGAGCAACAGGACGGTCAGGCCAATCGATTTGTGAAAATTCACCCAACTGCCGTGCGACGGGTCATGACGGTCCATCGTCGTCATGTACCACGCCACCGGGATCACCACGAACATGCATAGCGCGGTCAGCCAATGCAGCACGCGTAGCGTTAAACCGTAGGTGGGACGTGCGAACGACAACGCAGAAATGGAGTGTGGGCTTCGGGACATGGTAAAGGCCTTTTCGCGGTCGAATGAACCAAGCCTGCCACAAAAACAACGCTGCGGAACATCCTCGGCCGATGCCGTTTTGTTAGGTCCGGTTACAACGGCTGTCACCAAAATGACATTGGATGATAAGTCAACAATAATTCTTCAATGGATTTCCCTTATCTAGCTGTCGGTTGATCAGCCGATAACTGCAGAATGTGATTCGGCCCGTCTGCTTCGCCCTGGCCGTAAGTTGCATTGTCAATCAGGAGTCGGGAATTCCATGTCCAGCAATTTCGCAGAAGCCCCGTTTGGCGGGGCGTACGCCCCAGCCAATGCCGCTCGCCGGGGAGCGGCCGTCGAAAGCCCGCTCGTGAACGCGCGCAAACGAGCCGACAGGGCTTGCGCGCTGGTCAACTGGATTCTGCTGGCGGCCGCCTTGGGGATAGGCTGGCACTTCGACGCGCTCACGCCCGTGCTCGTCGTCGGATTGCCGCTCGCGCTCGTGTCCACGCTGCTCGCACTTGCCCTGCCTGGGCACAAGTTCACCAGGATGGGTTCCGCGCTCACCTTCATGGGCGGCGCAGCCCTATTGATCGACGTGGGCGGCGGGCAGGACGAGTTTCACTTCGTCGTATTCATCCTGCTCTCGCTGCTGCTCGCCTATCGCGACGTGCGGGTCGTGCTGCTCGCTACCGGCTTCATCTCCGTCCAGCAACTCGCGTTCAACTATTTGCAGGCGTGGGGCTGGCCGGTCCGGGTCTTTTCGCAAACGGGCTTGGACGTCGTGGCGCAGCACTGGGCGTTTCTCTGGTTGCAAACCTTGTTCATCGCGGCGATTTCGGCGCGCCAGGAGCGCGACGCGAACGCTGCGGGCGAACTCGCGGCCATGTCGGAGGGGATCGGCCAGGCTTCGGGCTACATCACGCTGAGCGAGCAGGCGAGCCGGCCCGCGAGCGATGTGGCCGGCGCCTTCCACGCCACACTCGCGGCCGTGCGCAAGACGCTGCTGCAGGTACGTGACAGCGTGAGTGAAGTTTCGGAATCCGTAGCCGGCACCAGCGCGCGTAACGCCGTCCTTTCGGAGCGGACCGGGCAGCAGCGCCGTTCGCTCGAAAGCATGGTCGCGGCGATGGAGCAGCTCAAGCAAAGCGTGCACGAGAGCGTCGATCACGCGATGGCGGCCAGCGCGCTGGCGGGCTCGGCGAGCGAGGTCGCGACCCAGGGGCGCGGGGCGATCAAGGCGGTGATCGAGACGATGGGCGACATTTATCGCTCGTGCGAACGCATTACCGACATCATCGGCGTGATCGACGGCATCGCGTTCCAGACCAACATTCTCGCGCTCAACGCGTCGGTCGAGGCCGCGCGCGCGGGCGATCACGGGCGAGGGTTCGGGGTGGTGGCGGAGGAGGTCCGCACGCTGGCCCAGCGCAGCGCCTCGGCGGCGAAGGAGATCCGGGCGCTGATCGGCGAGTCGGTCGAGCGCGCCCGCACGGGCAATGGTCTCGTCGAAAGCGCGGGCAACACGGTGGGCGAGGTGCTCGAAAGCGTCACGCGCCTGTCGGCCATCGTTCACGAAATGGCGACGGCTACCGGCGCTCAGCGCGCGGGCATCGACCAGATGGGCGAGAACATCGCCGGCATCGACGCGGCGATACGCGAGAACGCGGCGCATGTCGCCGACACGGTCGAGCAGGTCAGGCAGCAGCATCGCCAGACGGAACTGCTCGCCAGCGCGGTCAAGGTGTTCAGGCTGGATTGAGCGGCGTCGCGACGCGTTTTCGGGGCGCGACCCCGAGGCAGACCATTTTGTTACACCTCTTACGGGGCTTGGCCTGTGGCGTTACAAAGCCCTTTCGCGTTGGCCGCTATACTCGGTTCCGTCTCAAAAACGTAAGAGAACAACTATGTCGAAGAAAATCATCCAGATGGTTGCCGTTGCCGCGCTGACTGCTGCGGCCTCGCTGCCGGCGCTCGCCGGCGATATGAACAACGCACTGGGTGGCGCGCTCGGCGGCGTCGCCGGCGCGGCTTTGGGCGGCGCCGTGGGCGGCAGCACCGGCGCGGTGATCGGCGGCGCGGTGGGCGGCGGCGCGGGTGGCGCGGTCACCTCGAACCGTCGCGAGCGCACGGGCGCCATCATCGGCGGCGCGCTCGGCGGCGGCGCTGGCACGGCGGCGGGCAACGCCATGGGCGGCCGTACGGGCGGCCTGATCGGCGCGGCCGTGGGCGGCGGCGCAGGCTCGGCGCTCGGCGGCAATGTCTCGCGTTCGAACTCGTACGCCGACGACTATTCGCGCGGCTATCACGGCAAGCACCACAAGCACCGTCACTACGACTAAGCACGGCTTGCCGGGCGCAACGGCAGCGCGCCGCTGCGCCTCGTCATTTCGCGCCGCCGCATCCGGCGGCGCTCGCCGGGCCGTTCTGGCCCGTCCGTAACTGCCTCCCTGCTTGAGTTAGACCTCGTCCGAATGCCGAGGTCGCGACGGCTTCGTGCTGTTTGATTCGGTATGCCAGGTGATTTCTCCGGTATCGGTGAACCTCAATCCTGCCGCGCTTTGCGTCGCCATGAGCCGTGTGGCAGCTCCTTGTCGCGTTCGGCCGCGGCGAGTGCGGCGCGCAGCTGGGTGTGGTTCAGCGGAATGCAATAGGCCGGTTTCGCGCGCTCGAAGCGCCAGCTATCGGCAAGCGAACCCGCGTCGAGCACGTCGAAACCGAGCTGTGCGTGCAACGCGGCAACAAGTGCCTTTGCGGCTTCGTCGTCTCCCGCCACGGGTAGCGCACGCCGTCCGCCTTCGACAGCCGGACGCTCTTCGCGCGGCAGGTCGTACGCAAGAATCGCGCTGAAGGCCTTGACCACCCGTGCGCCATCCAGTTGCCGCGCAACGCGCTCGCTCGTCGCCTCGCGGTGTTCGTCGAACGCCGCAATGGCGCCGTCGCGCGCCGGGTAGTAGTTCATGGTGTCGATGACGACTTTGCCGGCGAGCGTTTTGACCGGTATCTCACCGAGCGCGGCCAGCGGCAGCGCCGCGATCACGATCTCGCCGAAGGCCGCGGCTTGCTCCAGCGAGCCGATCCTGCAGCCCAGCGCCGCCGCCTCTGCCGCGCGCGCCTTCGGATCGCGCGACGAGAGCATCACTTCGTGCCCCGCCTGCGCGAGCAGTTTGCCCAGCGTCGAGCCGATCTCGCCCGCGCCGAGAATGCCGACAGCCAATCGATGTTCGTTCATGAGAAGCCCCGTGGTTTGCAATGGAGACCCTAGCGTAGCGCCGAAACTCCCATGCGATAATCAGCCAACTGGGTGAAACACTTGAAACGGCAGATTTCCAATCGTGGACAAATTGACCAGCATGACCGTGTTCGTGAAGACCGCCGAATCCGGTTCGTTCACGGCGGCGGCACGCATGCTCGCGATGACGCCGCAGATGGCGGGCAAGCATGTCGACGCGCTGGAAAAGACGCTAGGCGTGCGCCTGCTGCAGCGCTCGACGCGCAAGCACGCGCTTACCGAGGCCGGCCGCGCTTACTTCGAAGCCTGCCGCCGCGTGCTCGAAGAGGCCGCCGCCGCCGAGGCCGTCGCACTCGCGCAGACCGCCCACCCGCAAGGCACGCTGCGCGTGACGGCGCCCGTCTCGTTCGGCGCTTTCCGGCTCGCACATGAAATCAAGGCGTTTCTCGCGGATTGCCCCGACGTGAAGGTCGATCTCGTGCTGAGCGACCGGCAGTTCGACCTCTTGCAGGACGGCTTCGATGTCGCGTTTCGCATCGGCGCGCTGCCCGACTCGCAACTGGTCGCGCGGCCGCTCGCGCCCTATCGGCTCGTGCCGTGCGCCGCGCCGGCCTATCTCGCCGCACACGGAATGCCGGCGCACCCGCGCGAACTCGCGCAGCACGTGTGCCTCGATTACGCGTTCGACAGCTTCCCGGCGCCCCAGACGTGGATCTTCAAGGACGGCGACACGCAGATCGAAGTCGAGCCGCGCGGCCAGCTGCGCAGCAACGACACCCGCGCGCTGATCGCGGCGGCGGAGGCTGGAGTGGGAATCGTGCTGGCGGGCGAGCCGAACCTCGCGCCGTCGGTGGCGGCGGGGCGGCTCGTGCCGCTGCTCGAGGCGTATGCCGCACCGGTGCGGCCCATGCATCTGCTTTACGCGGATCGCCGCGCGCAGGCCCCCAAGCAGCGCGCGTTCGTGGCGTGGGCGCTGGCGTGCTTTGGCGAGGCCGGTAGCGTCACCGGCGCGCGGGCGCCGACGTCGCCGCGTGTTCGTCGTTCGGCGCGCAAGCCGCGCGCGCCACGCACCATCATGCCCGTAGCGTAATCAGCTCTCGCTACGGAAGGCGGCGTTGAGCGTCGCGCCGGGGGCCGCGCCTTCGAAGCCGTCGAAACGCCCTTCAGTGAGCCGTTGCGCCGCGTGCATGAAAGCGCCCCATGCGGTGCGGGCGAGCGCGCCGCCCACGCTCACGCGGCGCACGCCGAGCGCGGCGAGATCGTCGAGCGTGAAGGCCGACTTCGCGCCGATTAGCACGTTCACGGGCTTCGGCGCGACAGCGGTGACGACGGCCACGATCTGCTCGCGCGTCTGGATGCCGGGCGCATAGAGGCAATCCGCGCCCGCCTGCGCGTACGCCTGCAAGCGCGCGATGGCGTCGTCGAGGTTGGGCACGCCCGCCACGAAGTTCTCCGCGCGGCCAACTAGCACGGTATCGCCGCCGCGCGCGTCGATGGCGCGCCGCGCCGCGCGCATGCGCTCGACGGCGACCTCGATCGGCAGCAGCGGCGCGGCGTCGTCGCCGGTCGAGTCTTCCACGGAAAGCCCGGCGACGCCGGTCTCGACGGCTAGGCCCACGCTTGCTTCGACGCCTGCGGGGTCGGCGCCGAAGCCGCTTTCGAAATCGGCGTTCACGGGCAGGTCGGTGGCCGCGACGATCTCGCGCAGGTGCGCGAGGATCGCGTCGCGCGGCAGGCTGTTGTCGGCGTGGCCGCGCGACCAGGCGAACCCGGAACTGGTGGTCGCGAGCGCCTTGAAGCCGAGGCTCTGGAGATAGCGCGCGCTGCCCACGTCCCACGGGTTCGGCAGCACGAAGCAACCGGCGGCGTGCAGCGCGCGAAACTCGGCGCGTTTCTCGGCAATGGTGCGGGCGGGTCCTGACATGGCAAGTTTCCTCATGGCTCGTGGATGGGCGGCGGGGCGTCTGCGCGGGCGTGCGCATCCTCTGGCGCCGGTCATCGATTGTGACCGAATTCCTGGATTCCCGAATCGAACGGCGCTCGCTTGCACAGCGATTTCGCACGAAGATAAGGATGGCGAATTAAATGAGTGCCTACGACGGCGATGACATGCAACCGCGCGAAACGAGGAAAAGAAGGGCGCAGCCGTTATGATATGCGTTCTTTTTATTTTGCCGCCCAGCCGCGATGTCCAAAACCAGCGCTCCGAAAACCACGCCGCCCCGTATGTCCGATGTCGCCCGTCTCGCGGGCGTTTCGAAGATGACGGTGTCCCGCGTGATGGCGGGGCGCAGCGCGTCGGAGGCGACCCGTGAGCGCGTGCAGCGCGCCATCGACGAGCTGGGCTACGTGGCCGACGCGGCGGCCGGCGCGCTTTCCTCGGGGCGCTCGTCGTTCGTCGCGGTGCTCGTGCCGTCGCTTTCCAGCTCCAACTTCTCGGACACCGTGAGCGGCCTGACCGCGGTGCTCGAACCGCAAGGGCTCGAACTGCTGATCGGCGACACCGACTACTTCCTCGATCGCGAGGAGCGTCTCGTGCGCCAGATGCTGCGCCATCAGCCGCGCTGCATCGCGCTCACGGGCGCGCAGCATACGGACGCCACGCGCACGCTGCTGCAGCGCTCGGGCGTACCGGTCGTCGAGATGTGGGACCTGCCCACGGAGCCGATCGACATGGCCGTGGGCTTTTCCAACGTGAGCGCCGCGCGCGAGATGGTGCGCTATCTCGCGGACAAGGGCCATCGCCGCATCGGCTTTCTCGGCGGCGCGGGCGACCTGGACCGGCGCGGTCTCGACCGCCTCAAGGGCTTTCAGATGGAGATGAAGGCGCTCGGGCTCGAAAGGCACCGCGTCGTGCAGCTCGGCGACTCGCCGGTCACGATGAGCCACGGCGCGCCCGCCATGGCGGAACTGCTCGAGCGCTGGCCCGACACCCAGGCCGTGATGTGCGTGAGCGACATGTCGGCGTTCGGCGCGATCATGGAGTGCCAGCGGCGCGGCCTCAGCGTGCCCCGCGATATGGCGGTTGCCGGCTTCGGCAACTTCGAGATCGCCGCGTGCTGCCATCCGGCGATCACCACGATCTCGGTCGATGCCTACGGCATTGGCCAGCGCACCGGCGAGGCGATCGTCGCCGCCCTCGCGGCAGCGGACAGTTCGAGCGCGTCGCATCCCTTGAAGATACGCATTCAATACGCCGTCATGCCGCGCGAAAGCGCTTGAGCACGCGACGCGAGCGTGCTCAAGCGCTCGCGTCGTTAAAGTCCCTTGGCGATGCGCTGCGCCATCTCGACCACCGCGATGGCGAGGCGCTTTTCGCGGCGCGCGTCCAGCCGCTCGAGCGGCAGGCTCGCGCTGACCGCCACACGCTTGCCAAGCGCCGTCACGCCGACGAACGCCGCGAAGCACGCGATGCCCGCCGTTACTTCTTCCCGTTCGTGCGCGAGGCCGGAGCGGCGTATCGCCGCGAGCGCCGCAATGAGGTCCTGCTTGCGCGTGATGGTGTTGGCCGTCACGGCGGGCAGTTGGCGCGGCAGGATGGCGTTGACCTCATCATCGGAAAGGCTGGCGAGCAGCGCCTTGCCCAGCGCGCTGCAGTGCGCGGGCAGCCGCGAGCCGAGATCGGAGACGAGACGCACGGGTCGCGCGGGGTCCTCGCGTGCGAGATACACGACTTCCGCGCCGTCCAGCACTGCGAGCTGAACCACTTCGTTATGCGTCGCGACAAAAACGGTCGCTTCCTGGCGGAACACTTCCTGGAGCCGATCGTGCCGCACGTAGGCGCTGCCTAGCTCGAACAACGTGAGGCCGACGATATAGCCGTCGGCGCGCTTTTCGATCCAGCGCCGGCGCTCGAGCGAGTCGAGCATCAGATAGAGCGTGCTGCGCGAGAGGCCGGTGGCCTGTGCGATTGCTGCCGCGCGCATCGGGCCTTGAGCGTGCGCGAGCACGTCGAGAATGTCGTGTATGCGCCGTAGCGCCGGGACTTCGTAGGGTGAGGACATGGAGCTGCGCACCGGGTTTGCCGGCAAAAGATCATCCAACAGGCTGGAAATACTAACACCATGTTGGATACGCGCTGGAGCGCATCGACATTTCTCAGCGGCATCGTTCCTTGGTATCGTTGCACACACGCATCAACGGGAACGGTTTGAACGCCACGGCGCGCAGCGCGCCGTATGTTCGGGAGAGTCGCGAAAGATGAAGTATTCGAATCTGGTCGAGCGGTTGCAGGGCCGTCGCACGACGGCGTGGGAGATCCATCACGCAGCGGTGCAGGCTGCGGCGCGTGGCGAGGACGTGATCGTGCTGAGCGTGGGCGACCCCGACTTCGGCACGCCTGCGCCCATCGTCGAGCGCGCCGTGGCCGCGCTGCGTGAAGGCGATACGCACTACTCGGCCATCATGGGTCGCGAGCCGCTGCGCGAGGCGATTGCACGCGAGCATGCGCAGCAAAGCGGGCGCGCGGTCGGCGCGCAGAACGTGATTCTCTGCGCGGGCGCGCAGAACGGCTTGTTCGCATCGTCGCTCTGTTTGCTGGAGGCCGGCGACGAAGTGCTCGTGCCCGAGCCGATGTACCTGACTTACGAGGCCGCGATCCGCGCGTCGGGCGCAACGCTCGTGCCGGTGTCCGTCGATCCCGGGAACGGCTTTCATCTCGACTGCGACGCACTCGATGCTGCCGTCACGCCGCGCACGCGCGCGATCTTCTTCGCGACGCCGTGCAACCCCACCGGCGCGGTGATGCCGCGCGCGCACCTCGAACGCGTCGCTCGGCTGGCGAAGCGGCACGACCTGTGGGTGCTCTCCGACGAGGTCTATGCCGACCTCACGTTCGAGCGCGAGCACGTGAGCATCGCCGCGCTCGACGGCATGGCGGAGCGCACGGTCACGCTCGGCAGCCTCTCGAAGTCGCATGCCATGCCGGGCTGGCGCCTCGGCTGGGTGATCGCGCCGGAAACGATGATCGCGCATCTGGCGCGGCTCGCGCTCTGCATGCTCTACGGGTTGCCCGGTTTCATCCAGGAGGCGGCGATCACGGCGCTCGACAACCGCGCGCAGATCGTCGCTGAAATGCGCGAGATCTATCGCCGCCGGCGCGACATCGTCTACGAGCGGTTGGCGGGCGTGCCGGGGCTCAAGTGCCTGTTGCCGGAAGCGGGCATGTTCATGATGATCGACATCCGCGGCACGGGCCTCGACACGCAGGCGTTCACCTGGCAGCTGTTCGAGGCGCAGAAGGTTTCCGTGCTCGACGCAAGCGCGTTCGGCGAGACCGCAAACGGCTATGTGCGGCTGGGTTTCGTCGTGGACGAAGCGAGGCTCGTCGAGGCCTGCGAGCGGATCGCGGCGTTTGTCCGGGAGCGCGCCGCAGCCGCGACGCGCTAGCGGGTCTCGAAGTAGAGGCGCGTGGGCTCGAACAGATCGGCGGGCAACGCATCCCGTGCGAACCACGCCCACCGCGCACACTTGTCGGGCTCCGCGACGACGGGCGTGCCCGGCGCGGCGGCCTCGACGAACAGCGTCACATGACGCACGCGGCCGGCTTCGAGCCAGCCGCTGGCCCAGCCGGCGGCTTGCGCCTCGATCATTTCCAGGCCGGTTTCCTCGCGCAGCTCGCGCGCGGCCGCGGCGAGCGGAGCATCACCGGAGTCGACCTTGCCGCCAGGAAACGCCCACGTGCCGCGTCCCCATGCGCTTTTGCGCAGGCCGAGCAGCCATGCATCGCCGTTGCGGACGACGACGCCCACGCCGAGCACGGTGACGGGCGCGTTCATGTCATCAGTCATGCTGTGTTGATTTTGATCTGGAATCCGAATCATTGGTGAAGCCGGTCGCGTGCTGCACGCCGTTCTGCTCTTGCGGGGCGCGCAGCAAACGCGGGCAGGCTCAGCGTTCGCCGTCGAAGAGATCGTTGAGCATCTCGTCGAAGGCGGCCTGGGCGTCTTCCAGTTCCTGGAGCGCCATGTCGAAGGTCTGCAGCGCGAACTGCGACGGCTTGCCGTCGCCTTCCGGCGGAAACTGCGATTGCAGCGACGTGAACGCCGACTTGACGCGCTGGGTTGCGGTCAGGACGCGGTCCATGGCGGCGGCTTCTTCGGCTCGTGCCTGTTCTGGGGTCATCGAAAGCTCCGTTATTGCGTGAATAGGGTTGGGTGCGTTCAGGGCAGGGGCAGTCCGCCCTCGGCCTTCACTTCGCGCAGCGACAGCGCCGATTCGACCGAGGTGACACCGGGCAAGCTGCGCAACTGGTCGCGCATGAAGGTGCCGTAGTCGTCGAGATCGCGGGCCACCACCTGCAAAATATAGTCCGCCGTGCCGGCTACGTTATGGCACGACAGAATGCGCTCGATCGCCAGCACCTCGCGCTCGAAGCGGTCGGCGAGCGCGCGGTCGTGCACGGCGAAGCGCACCGAGACGAATCCCACTACGCCATAGCCGAGCGCGCGGCGCGAGAGCACGGCCCGGTAACGCTCGATATAGCCCTCCTGCTCGAGGCGCTTGAGGCGCCGCGCACACGGCGTTTCACTCAGGCCCACCGTTTCGGCGAGCCGTGCGTTCGGCATGCGCCCGTCGGTTTGCAGCGCGCCGAGGATCGCGCGGTCGAGTTTGTCGAGGTCGCTCATGGCGGTTAGGGGAGTTTTGGTGCGGATTCGTGAATCTTAGCGTATTCCGCCAATTTATGGCTGAAGTGGTATGAAAATCGCCAGAAATCGCTCTGCGTGTAGCGGCAAGATAGAGCCTCTTTCACGCGAGGCCAACATGATTTCCGCCCACCTGCTGTTGATGTTCATTGTCGCCCTGGTTATCGTCTGCGCGCTGCCCGGCGCCGACATGGCGCTCGTGATGCAGACCAGCATGAGCCGCGGCACGCGCAGCGGCTTCGCGGCGGCCTGCGGCCTGGGGCTCGCGCGCGCGACCCACGTGACGCTGTCCGCCTGCGGGCTCGCAGCCTTGCTGCGCAACGCGCCGTGGCTGTATGAAGTCGTACGCTACGTGGGGGCGGCGTATCTCACGTGGATCGCCGTGCAGATCTTCCGTGCGCCGGCGTTCGCGATGCCCGAGCAGGAGGGCGTGGCCGTAGCGCGGCCGCGCCGTGCCGATTTCGCCAAGGGCCTGCTCACGAACCTGCTGAACCCGAAGGCGCTGCTGTTCTGCTCGGTGCTGCTGCCGCAGTTCATCCGGCCCGAGGCGGGCTCGGTCTGGCTGCAGGTATCCGTGCTGGGCGTGCTGCTGGTTGCCGTCTGCGCGCTCTTCGACGTGATCTACGTGCTGGGCGCGGCGCGCATCGCCGCGTGGCTGCGCGGCAATCCGCTCGCGCAGACGGTCCAGAAGTGGGCGTTTTCGTCCGCGCTGATTGGCTTCGCGCTGCGGCTTTCGCTCGATTGACGCCGCCGCCGGGAAAGACGGTTGCGAGCTGGCGTGCGGCGCGCAGGGCGCCGCACGCTTTCTTATTGCTCGCGTTAGCGCCCGCCAAGATAGTCGAGCTTGCCGAGTTCCACGCCGTTGTGACGCAGGATGTCGTAAGCCGTGGTGACATGGAAGAAGAAGTTGGGCAGCACGAAGCCCAGCAGATAGCTCTGGCCCGTGAACTCGATCGGGCCGCTGCGCATCTTGAGCGTAATGCTGCGCGCTTCCGTGCCGTCGATCTGCTCCGGCTTGAACCCGTTCAGATAGTCGATGGTCTTCTGGATACGGGCGTGCAATTCGTCGAAGGTGACTTCGACGTCGTCGAATTTCGGGGCTTCCACACCCGCGAGGCGCGCCGCGCAGCCCTTTGCGGTGTCGGTGGCGATGTGGATCTGACGCATGAGCGGCAGCATGTCGGGGAAGAGCCGCGCGCCCGTCAGCACGGAGGGGTCGATCTGCTTTTCCGCCGCATGCGCCTGCGCCTTGCCGATGATGTTTTGCAGATTGGTGAGGCCGCGCACGAGCACGGGCACCGATGCTTGATACATGGAAATGGACATGGGGTTTCCTCGTTTCTTCGAATGCGCGCGATGCACTCCGCTTTGGAGCTGACCGGGCGGCCCATTATGCGCTATCGCGTCGCGCGCTGCCATCGGCCAAATGGCCAGCATCGGCGCGACGATCAGGCCTCTCCCCTGGCGTATCAATTACCTGGGATTACAGAGCAAAAATTCCTTGTGAAACCTTGAGGTTGCGAGCGCTTGCGGCGAGCGGGTGACGCGCGGCGCGCGATACGCGCGACTGCATGCCTGCAGCCCGATGTGCGCAATTGCCCTGACAATATTTGATTGTGGTTTAATAGCCCGGCACCAACCATCCATTCCGCATCGTGCTGCACGATGCGCTCAACCATGAACGCAGAAAGGGCAGCACTACGCCGCATCGCGCGCCGCATGGCAGAAGGCATTGTTTGTCGCACTGGCGCGCCGCGGTGGCGCGCGCGAGTGGTGCGCGTTTCGCTGCTGGCGCTCGCTGCAGGCAGCGCGGCGCAGGCCGCATCCGCGCAAGATCCACGGCTACTCGATACACGCGTCACGCAGGAGTCGGTGACGGACACGATCTGCCGACCGGGCTACGCCGACACCGTGGCGCCGCCGTTCGACGAAACCATGGCGCTGAAGAACCGCATGCTCGCGGCGCGCGGCATCGACGCCGACGACGGCGTGGGCTACGCGCTCGACCGGCACGTGCCGATCGTCCTCGGCGGGTCGCCGGACGCCACGGCCAACTTCGACCTCATCCCATGGGGCGGCCACGCCGGCGAGCGCCGCAAGTCGCTGCTCACGGTGCGTCTGAAGCGCTGCGTGTGCGCGGGGCGCATGACGCTGGCCCAGGCGCAGGCCGCGATCAGCGGCAACTGGGTGCACCAGTACGATCGCCTCACCCGCATGGATTGCGGCGGGTCGGCCGACGAGACGACCTCGGCAAGCCGCGACGACGGGTCCTGACGCGCCGTTTCGCGCGCACCTTTGCTGCCTCGGGCACGCCGATTGCGGACCGGATCACATATGCGCGGCAGGCAATCGGGCGGCCATCGGTTAGCCATCTGCCGCCAGACAATATGCCGCAGCGCACTGCTCAGCAAATGCGACTATGCTGACATTCATCAACAACAGGGAGTCACAACAATGCTTACGTCCAGCCTTTTGTTGCTTGGCGTCGCTGCCGTGCTCGGCCAGGTGGCGTGGACCCGTGCTCGCGCTCGTGCGAGCCTGCAGCCCGTGCGTGTACGCGCGACGCAACCCCGCCGGTTCCGCTAAACGCAGCACGCCGGGTCCGAATATCCCGCGAGGTAGGCCGTCATGCACCTGACTGTCTGGAATGTTCCCGAAACCTGCAGCGAGCAGGATGTGCGCAGTTTTTTCGAGCGCGAACTCGGCAAGTACGCCAAGGGCATTACCGTTTATGACGCGGGCACGCCCAACGCGCACGCAGATCTCGAACTCGATTCCGAAGTGCCCTATGTGGCCGACGCCGTGGCGCGCGAGCTTCAATCCCGTCGCCTCGCAGGCGTTGCGCTGAGGGTGAGCGCGCCGCCGTTCGAAGACGAAGAGCCGCCGCAACGCAGCTGAGCCGTTCGCGCCGCGCTTCAGCGGCCGTCGTCGGCAGTGTCGTACGGGGTATAGGGCAGCGCCCGCTTGTGGCGCGTCGACTCGTAAAAGCGAAAGATCGCCTCGTACGCGCGTTCGCTCACCGGTTTGCCTTCCAGAAAGTCGTCGATCTCGTCGTAGCCGATCCCGTAGGCGTCTTCGTCAGGATGCAGCGGGCGCAACGTTTCCAGATCCGCAGTGGGCGTTTTCTCCACCAGCGTGGCCGGAGCGCCCAGCGCCCGCGCGAGCGCGCGCACGCGCCGCTTGTTCAGGCCCGCGAGCGGCAGCACGTCGGCGCCGCCGTCGCCGAACTTCGTGAAAAAGCCCATTAGCGATTCCGCCGCGTGATCCGTGCCGATCACCAGCCCCGCTCGCGCGCCGGCCACCGCGTACTGCGCGATCATCCGCTCGCGCGCCTTGATGTTGCCGTGAATCTTGTCCTGCACGCTCTCGTCGGCGAAGGCGAAACCGCTCGCCGTGAGCGAGGCGAGCATCGCGTCGGCGGCGGGGCGGATGTCGACGGTCAGGATTTCGTCCGCGGCGATGAAGGCGAGCGCGGCGGCGGCGTCCGCTTCGTCGCGCTGACTGCCGTAGGGCAGACGCATCGCGATGAAACGTGCCGCCGTCTGGCCCTGCGCGCGCAGGCGTTCCACGCTCAGTTGCGCGAGGCGCCCTGCCGTCGCGGAGTCGATGCCGCCGCTGATGCCCAGCACGAGCGTATGCAGCCCGCTCGCCTGGAGGCGCTGCCCGAGAAAGCGCACGCGCCACTCGATTTCGGCGTGTGCGTCGAAGTGCCCGGCGACGTTCAGTTCCGCGATGATGCGGTGCTGGCGGGCGAGGCGGTTGGTTTCGGGGTTGGCGTCCGATCGGGTGGGCATGGGCGGTTCCTCAAATTGGCTGCGCACGCGACATATGCGCGCAGTCTGCATTGTCTGGTCTAATGTCGGGTGGTCGTGGCGCTGTCAGCGACGCCGCACGGCACGGCGCCCGACGTATCCGACTTCAGACAAGACGCACAATCGGCCGGACTCACGATGAATGACAATTTTTCGCGGCGCATGGGCGCTCGCGTACGCGGTGGCGTCCGGGGCGACGCCCCGAAACTTCCCCATCATAGAACGCGGTGGCCGGGCGCGCCGGCGCGCCGCGCAATAGTGACTGCACTCTGCAGCTGGTTTTGCGCTTCGTGGGCGGCAAGCGCCGCTTACGCTTCAGACGCCGCGACGGCTTCCGGCGCGCACGTTGCCTCGGGTGCCGTGCGCAACGCGCCGGCGCAGGCGGCGTCGAAGCCGGCCGCTTCGGGCGCATCCGCTGCGTCGGCTGCTTCGGGCGCCTCGGCTGCTCGGCCGGTTGCCAAAGCGGCCTCGGCAGCTTCAGTGGCATCCGCTGCTTCCGTGCCCGCTCCTGCTTCAGCGGCTTCGGGCGCTTCCAGCGCGTCTGCCGCTTCGTCGGCTCAGCCGGCTTCCGCGGCCTCGGCCGCGGAAGCCGCCTCCGCGCCTCCCGCGCTCGTGCTGCCGATTCACCGGATGCTCACGCCGGAGGAGGCCGCCGAAGAAACCCGCGGCGCGCTCGAGATGCGCAAGCGCTTCGCGCGCGACGTCAACCGGCGCCTGCATGTGCCGCTGGCCGAGCAGCGCGCCTACGGCCAGCGCCTGCAGGCTGCGCTCGATGAGAAGAACCTCGGCGCGCTGGCGGGCGAGTTCGTCATCCTCGTCGATCGCAGCGCGAACGTGCAGGCGCTCTTCATCTACTTCCGCGCGATGCCCGACGAGCCATGGCTCATGATCGGCGCGTCGCCGGTCGCGACGGGGCGCCCAGGCGAGTTCGATCACTTCCTCACGCCGCTCGGCGTGTTCGAGCACACGCCGCTGAACATGGACTTCCGCGCGGAAGGCACCATGAACCAGAACAACATCCGCGGCTATGGCCGGCGCGACATGCGCATCTACGACTTCGGCTGGGTGGACGGCGAACGCGGCTGGGGCAAGGGCGGCTATTCGCAGATGCGCTTCCAGATGCACGCCACCGACCCCGACCGCCTCGAGCCGCTGCTCGGCATCCGCCATTCGAAGGGCTGCGTGCGGATTCCCGCGACGCTCAATGCGTTCATCGACCACTACGGCATCATCGACGCCGAATACCAGGCGCTGGTCGATGCGGGCAAGTCGCTCTGGGTGCTCCATTCGGACCGCGAGATCACGCCGTGGGCGGGCCGTTTCGTCGTCGTGGTCGATTCTGAGCGCAAGACGCGTCCGGCGTGGTCGCCCGCACCCGGCGGCAAGGCGCGCGCGAAGGTGCCGGCCGGCGCAGACACCGCGGACTGAGCGCGCAAACCGGCGAGGGCGCGCCGGCGGATGCGCTGGCGCTAGGCCCGCCGCGCGAGCAGCACGCCCGCGAGCGCGACGCCGAAGCCCGCCATCTGCACGGGCGTGAGCGTTTCGCCGAACAGCAGCCAGCTTTCGAGCGCCGCGAGCGGCGGCGCGAGAAAGAGCAGCGCCGTGGCGCGGGCGGCGTCGCCGTGGCGCACCATCCAGACGAGCTGCGTCACGCCCGCGCCCGAGAGCATCGCGATGCCCCACGCCAGCGAGAACCACAGGGTCGGCGCGGCGATCCAGCGCGTCTCGCCGAGCACGAGCGCGAGCACGGCGGCGACGATGGCCGCACCCAGGTTCTGCACGGCGCTCGCGCTGCGAATGTCGGCTTGCGCGAGCGAAGTCTTCTGGTAAAGCGTGCCCGCCGTGATCGATCCGACCGATACCACCGCAACCACCACCACGAGCAGCGGGCTCGCGTGAGCGTGCGTGACTGTAGTAGCGGCAGCGGCGTCGGCGATCGCGCCGCCGGCGGCGTGCATGGCGGCGGACAACAGCACGAGCACGACGCCGGCAAGGCCGAGCGACATGCCCGACCAGCGCCGCGGCGGCAGGCGCTCGCCGAACATGCGTGCCGCGACGGCAGCCGTCAGGAGCGGCTGGAGCGCGCCGAGGAGCGCCATCACGCCCGCGCTCAAGCCTTGCGCGACCGCCCAGTAGCCCGCGCCCAGATAGACGCCCTGCAGGAGCGCGCCGGCGAAGAGGTGCTTGCCGATTTCACGTCCGCGCGGCCAGGGTGCGCGCATTACCAGCGCGACGATCGTGAACAGCGCTGCAGTGCCTGCGAAGCGCGCAAGCAGGAACAGGTTGGGATCGGCGTAGGGCGCAATGGCGCGCGCGACGACGAAACCCGTCGACCACAGGAAGACGAAAAGGGTGGGGGCGAAGGTGGCGAGCATCGGTGTCGAAGTAGGCGCGCACTGACGCAGCGCGCGGAGAAACACGAAAGGCTCGGAGTATCGCGCGACGTGCGGGTGGCGGTCTTGTTCAGGACTGCACTGGCCCTGACGTGCGCCGCTCGATGATCGGAACGCAACTAACCGCCCAGTCCGCGCCGCACCAGCCAATGCAAGCATCGCCAGACCGAAAACGCTAGCGGCCGCTAGCTTCCAAACAACACCGCCGTCACGCCGATCAAGCCGCCGCAGACCGCACAGGCGAGCAGCAGCGCGCGCGTGCGCCGATGCTCGCGGCGCCAGGCATCGAGCAAGGCGGCCTGCTGCGCGGCCTGTCCCGCGGCGGGACCGTGTCCGCCCTTCGCGTGATGCTCGAGGAAGCGGAACACCATCTGCGGCACGCGCGGGGCGATTTGCGCGAGGTGAGGCAACTCCTGCGAGAGGCGCCGGATCCAGCCGTGGTGGCCGAGATCTTGCCGCGCGATGTCGGCGAGCGTGTGCCGGGCGATACCCCATGCGTCGACGCCCGGATGAATCGTGCGGGCCAGTTGCTCGGCCTGGCCGAACGCGCGCTGCGCCGCCACGAGGCGCGGTGAGACTTCGCCCCCGAACGGCTGCACCGAGTGCAGGAGATGATGGAATAGCGCCCCCGCGCTGCGCTCGTCGGTGTCGCTCGCGAAATGCGCTTCGCTGCGCGTGCGCAACTCGGCCTCGATCTGCTCGGTGCGTGCATGCGTGGGCACATGACCCGCCACGTGATGGAGCGTGGCGAGCCGGCCGTAGTCCTGTTCGAACAACGCGGTCGCGCCGTGCACGAAGAATTCGCGTTCAGGCGAAGAAAGGCTCGTCATCAGCGCCGCGCCCGCGAGCACGAGGCGGCCGCGCGTCTCGGGCTCGACGCTCACCGCGACCCGGCTGGCGTCGAGGGCCGCATGGAAGAACCCGTGCTCGAACGCCTGGCGCGTGACCACCTCGATCAGATGGGCCGCCACCTGCGTGACGTTGATGTGGTGCTCGGCAAGCCCGGCGATATCGGTCGCGCGCACGGTGTCGATGTGCTGCACCGCGATCGTCTGAGGGGTGCAGAGATCCCAGATCACGTCGGGCACGACGATGCGCGGGTCATCGCCGAGCTGATGGCCGCTCTGGCTCAGGTTCGCGGCCTGGGCGCGCAGGTCGAAGCGGCGGTTCAGATCGTCGCGCAGCGCCTGCGCGAGCGCGTGCAACTGCAGCTTGCGAGCGGCGCGCGAAAAGCGCTCTATCCAGCGAGCCACGGCGCACAGGAGCGCGGCGTCGTCGTCGACTTCCTGGACCTGTCTGGCGCGCAGCACGCGCAGTGTGATCGTCTGGTGGCCGTTCACCGGCAGCGCGAGCCGCGCGATGTGCGTCTGCTCGCACCAGCCGTTGTGGGCCGGCTTGGGGTCGATCCACGTGAACACCGTTTCGGGCGGCTTGCCGAGCGCGGTCCGCAGCGTGGTGTCGAGCGCCTCGTCCGCGAGGGGTTCTTCGAAATGCTCGATGGCGTCGATCGCGTCGTGCAAGGTCGTGCCCGCGAGTTCGGGGCGTGTGGCGAGCGTTTGCGCGAAGGCCGCGGCGAGCGGCGCGAGACGCGGCAGCGAACCGTGCAGGCGCGAGGCGAGCCGCGGGTCGCCATGCAGGTTCGAGGCGAGCGTGAGGAACCAGTGCAGCTTGTGATGCTCGGGCGCGGCGAGCCAGATCAGCCTGAAGCCATAACGCAGTGCACAAAACAGCAGGCGCAATTGACGAAGTCGTGAACGCATGAATTCCAATGTTCGGCGAAGCGAGCGTCGCGTGAGCGCGCGGTCTCCATGAGATTAGCAGGGATGCGCACGCGATGGCAGGGCAGGCTCGTTCTGCGCATGCGTACTACAATACGGCGGCTTTTCCGGATTCACGTCGGATTCACTTCATTACCCGCGTTCTTTCCACGCACGACCCGCACCCATCGAGATGCTCGCAGAACAACGTCACCAATACATCCTCTCGCAAGTGAACCGGACGGGCGCGCTTTCCGTGGCGGATCTCGTGCGCGAACTGCGCGTCTCGCGCGAGACGATCCGGCGCGACCTCAATACGCTCGCGGAGCGCGGGCTGCTCGTCACGACCCACGGCGGCGCGCTCTCGAGCGACCGCCGCGAGCCCGATCTCGACGTGCGCGAAGCCGCCAACGCGAGCGCCAAGCGCGCGATCGGCGAACGCGCGGCGGAGTTCGTGCCCGACGGCGCCTCGGTTATCATCGATTCGGGCAGCACCACGCATGCGCTCGCGCGCGCGCTCACGGACCGCCATCGGCTCACGGTCTATACCAACGACTGGCGCATCGCGCTGTTGCTCGGCCGCCGCAACGAAAACCGCGTCACGCTGCTGGGCGGCGAGCTGTCCGACCACGAGGAGGCGACCTTCGGCCTCGACACCGTGCAGCAACTCGCCCAGTACCACGCCGATTTCGCGTTCGTCGGCGCGGGCGGCATCACCACCGACGGCTGGCTCACCGACTACTCGCGCATGGTCGCCGAGGTGCGCAGCCGCATGCTCGCGGCCACGGCCTGCGCGATCGTCGTCGCCGACCATTCGAAGTTCGGGCGCGTCACGCCCGTGCGCATCAACGGCTTCGAGCAGGCGCGCTACGTCATCACCGAGCTTGCGCCCGAAAAAAGCATCGCGCGCGCGATTACGGCGCGCGGGCCCGAACTCGTCATCGCCTGAGTCTTCCTGCGGCGCTGCGCGCGCTGCGCATGCCCGTCTACACATTTGCATGGCTGCCGTCAGCATCTTCCCGGCAAAATCAGCACGCATATGTGGCTTGTCGAATATTGGCGAATTGTGGAATTTTTTGACAAACGCCACAATCGTCATGCGCGTGTCATCAAAACCTGTGATTCTTGCGGGGCCCGTCCAGATGGGCCGGCAAGCGAGGCGAGCGGCAATTCCGCGGCTTCGCCGGGCCGGCCGGTTCAGGTGGAAAGTGGCGGATTGTAGACAATCTGCAATCCGCGATACGAGACCACCGCGAGGCGGGCAATGACAGGCGGCGCAGTCCGCCGAAGTTCGGATTGTTCAGCTCAGTTCGATCCATTCAATCACAAACGCATCGGGTATCCCGAGCACCTGGTTTTGCCTTCGGAGAGTGACATGAACCACACGAATTCCCATCGCGCGGGTTTTGCACGCAAGCTGCTGCCGATCGCGGCCGCCGCGGCGCTGCTGGGCGCAGCAGCGAGCGCTCACGCCGCCGACGCCGTCGTGCTGTACACGGCCGACGGCCTCGAAAATCTCTACAAGGACGTGCTGCCGGCCTTCGAGAAGAAGGAAGGCGTCAAGGTCAACATCGTGACGGCGGGCAGCGGCGAAGTGGTGAACCGCGCGAACGTCGAGAAGGACTCGCCGAAGGCCGACGTGATCGTCACGCTGCCGCCGTTCATCCAGACGGCGCAGCAAAGCGGCCTGCTCCAGCCGTACCAGAGCGTGAACTACAAGAACGTGCCGGCCATCGCGAAGGCGACCGACGGTTCGTGGGCGACGTTCGTGAACAACTACTTCTCGTTCGCGATCAATCCCGATGTCGTGAAGAACGAGCCGAAGACGTTTGCTGACCTGCTGCACCCGGACTACTCGGGCAAGGTCGCGTATTCGAACCCGGCCACGGCTGGCGACGGCATGGCCGTGATCATCCTCACGACCTCGCTGATGGGCGAAGACAAGGCGTTCGACTACCTCAAGAAGCTCGAGCAGAGCGCGAAGTTCCACACGAAGGGCACGGGCTACCTCGACGTGCTGCTCTCGCGTAACGAAATCGCGGTGGCCAACGGCGACCTGCAGATGGATCTCGACGACGCAGCCAACGGCGGCCTTTCGCTCAAGCCGATCTTCCTCGCGGCCGACGCCGGCGGTCATCCCACGACGTTCCAGCTGCCGTACGCAATCGGCCTGATCAAGAACGGCCCGAACCAGGCTGAAGGCAAGAAGCTGATCGACTACCTGATGTCGACGGAAGTGCAGTCGAAGGTGCCGGATATCTTCGGTATTCCGGGCCGCACGGACGTGGCGCTCACGGGCAAGAACGGCGAAGCCGTCAAGCAGGCCATCCAGGGCGTGAAGCTGATTCCGGTGGACTGGAACCAGGTGATGGCGAAGAAGGCCGACTGGACGACGCGCTGGAAGAACGAAGTGATCGGCTCGTCGGGCAAGCAGCTCGAAGTCGTGAAGCCGAAGTAAGCAGCCGCAATTTGTAATTGAGTATGGGATGGGACCTGGTGCTTCAGCGCCAGGTCCCATCGACAGCTTTGCACAGGACCAGAGTCAGGCGTCAAAGCGCCCACTCTGGTCGACAGGAGATGAAACCGGTGAATACCGCAAGCCTCGCGCCGGCCGGCATGGCCCGCGCGCTGCCGGATGTGTCCGGTCTGACTGGCGCCACGGACGCCTCCGGCGCCGCGGGCGTGCAGATCGACCACCTGAGCGTGCGCTTCGGCGCGCGTACTGTCCTCAACGATCTGTCGCTCACGATCCGACGCGGTGAACTGTTGACCGTGCTGGGCCGCAGCGGCTGCGGCAAGACCACTTTGCTGCGCTTCATCGCCGGGTTCATCGAAGCCGATGGACTCGCCGGCACGCTCACCGTGGCGGGCCGCGACCTGACCCATGTGCCGCCGCATCAGCGCAACCTGGGTCTGCTGTTCCAGAGCTATGCGCTCTTTCCGCATCTCTCGGTGTTCGAGAACGTCGCCTTCGGGTTGAAGGCGCGCCGCGTGCCGTCGCGCGACATCGCGCGGCGTGTGGCCGACGCGCTCAAGCTCGTGCAACTCGGCGACGCGGGACACATCATGCCCGCGCAGCTCTCGGGCGGCATGCAGCAGCGCGTGGCGCTCGCGCGCGCGCTCGTGATCGAGCCGGACGTGCTTCTGCTCGACGAGCCGCTCTCGGCACTCGACGCCAATCTGCGCGCTTCGGTGCGCTCCGAATTGAAGGCGCTGCACGAGCGCCTGCCCGATCTGACGATCGTTTGCGTGACTCACGATCAGGACGACGCGCTCGTGCTCTCCGACCGCACGCTGCTGATGCGCGATGGCCACATCGCGCAGCTCGGCACGCCGCAGGAACTCTACGACGCGCCCAACGACGCCTACGTGGCCCGTTATCTCGGCGCGGCGAACCTGCTGCCGCCGAACGTCGCGTTCCCGGTGGGCGACGCGCGCCACGACGTGCGCGACAAGCTCGCGTGCCTGCGCCCCGAAAGCCTGCGCATCGTGCCGCTCGGCGAAGGCTCGCTGCACGGCACGATCGAATCGGTCGAGTGGTATGGCTCGGTGCTCTCGGTGCCGGTGCTGCTCGACGCGATGCCGAACGAACCGGTGCTCGTCACCATGCAGCGCGGCCACGGCATGACGCCGGCGAAAGGCATGCGCGTGTCCCTGCGTTACGAGGCTGACGATGTCGTCCTTATCAACCCCTGATCCCGCCCTCGCTCTGCCCGGCGCCGACGCGCACGCGGCCGCCGTGCGCCGCCGCGAACGGCGCGCGCAATGGCATATCGCGTTTCTGCTCGTGTTCGTACTCGGGCCGCTCGTGGTCTATCCGCTCGTGCGGCTCGTGCTGCTGAGCCTTTCTGGCGCGCATGGCTTGAGCTTCCACGCGTACGAGACCTTCTTCGGCAATCCCGATTCGCGCGGCGTGATCGCCACGACATTGTGGATCCTGTTCCTGAGCGCGGGTCTGGCTTCCGTGCTCGGCGTCGCGCTCGCCGCGCTGCTGTTCTTCAAACCGTTTCCGGGCGCACAGCTCGTCACGCGTTTTCTGGAACTGTTCGTGGCGTTCCCGTCGTTTCTCGTCGCGTTCACGCTGATCTTTCTGTACGGCTCGCAGGGCTCCGTGAGCATCGGGCTGCAACGGCTCTTTCATTTGCAGGCGCCGCCGCTCGATTTCCTGTTCGGCATCGGCGGGGTAGTGCTCGCGGAAGTGGTGTTCTACGCGCCGTTCGTCGTGCGCCCGACGCTCGCTGCGTTCGCGCTGCTCGACATGCGCCTGATCGAAGCCGCACGCAGTCTCGGTGCGAACAGCCGCATGGTCGCCCTGCGCGTGATCCTGCCGCTCGCGTGGCCGGGTATCGCGGCGGGCACGATCCTGTGCTTTCTGCTGACGTTCAACGAGTTCGGCATTCTGCTCGTGCTCGGCAGCGCGCACCTCATCACGCTGCCGGTGGCGATCTACAGTTCGGCCACGGTCGACCTCGATCTGCCGACGGCCGCCGCAGGCGCCGTGGTCATGCTCGCGATGTCGCTTTCCCTGTATGCGCTGTATCGGCGCGTGAATCGCCGCAGTCATGGAGGCGCGCGCAATGTCAACTAATCCTGCCGCCGGTTCCGACCGTATCGCGCTGCCGCCCAAGCATCTCCGTGCGCGGCCTGTCGAGCGCAGCCTCTTCTCGCGCATTGCCAGTGCGACACTGCTTGGCTTCGCGGCGCTACTGTGCTTCTGGCTCTTCGTGTTGCCGGTGATCGTCGTCGCGTTGTCGAGCGTTGCGTCGCACTGGTCGGGCACGATCTTGCCCGACGGTTTCAGCACGCGCTGGTTCGAGCGCCTCGGCTCGACCGACTTCGATGCGCTCGCAACGAGTCTCGAAGTCGGCTTCGGCGTTGCGGTGCTCGGCACTGCGCTGGGTTTGTGGCTCGCACTCGCGCTCGAAGGGCGCGACCGGCGCGGTCTGGGCGCAGTTGTCGACACGCTCGCGATGGTGCCCAACGGCGTGCCGAGCGTGGTGCTCGGCCTCGCGGTGTTGATCGCCTATCACAAGGCGCCCGTGGATCTGTCGAGTTCGGCCGCGATCGTCGTGTTCGTGCAGCTCGCTCTGGTACTGCCGTTTTGCTATCGATGTGCTTCGGCGGCGCTGCGTCCCGAGCTGACCGTGCTGCGCGAAGCGGCAGCGAGTCTCGGTGCGCCGCCTTCGATGGTGCTGCGCCGCGTGGTGCTGCCGCAGCTCGTGCCGGCCATCCGCGCGAGTCTCGCGCTGGGCTTCGCGCTGTCGCTGGGCGAACTGGGCGCGACGCTCACGGTGTATCCGCCGGGGTTTGCGACGGTGCCGATCGTCGTGGTGGGCGCAGTCGAGCGCGGTTATTACCTGCCGGCTTCGGCGCTCTCGCTGGTCCTGTTGCTCGTCTCGCTGGCGGCGCTGCTGCTGATCGCGGCGCGTGTGCCGCGCCGGCGGGCGGACTGAGCGGATGGATGCCATGCGGTTCGATGCGCCGCAGGCGCGCAACAGACGGCCAGGGCGAGACGTGCAAGATTCGATGAGCGATGAGCGTGCGAGTAGCGGCAACGCGGGCGATCCTGATCGCGATGCGCAGGGGTTGTCCGACACGACGCCGCTTGCCATGGTGCGCCAGCATTCGCTGACTGCGCTGGTGCGCGACGAGATCGAGCGGCGCATCGCGGCGGGCGTGCTCGCCCCCGGCGACAAGCTCAACGAAGCCGACTGGGCGGCACGCCTCGCCGTCTCGCGCGGACCGGTGCGCGAAGCGTTTCGCGCGCTGGAGCAGGCAGGCCTCGTGCGTAACGAGAAACATCGTGGTGTATTCGTGCGCAGTGTCGGCGCGGCTGAGGCTCAGGAACTGGGCGTAGTGTGCGCGGCGTTGCGCGAAGCGGCGTGCCGGATGCTGGCGCCGCGCATCGACGCGGCGCAGGTCGCGGAGTTGCGCGAGCACCTCAACGCGATGCGCGACGCGGTGGTCGCCGAGAAGGGCGAGGCGTTTCTGCACGCGCGCGACGCGTTTCGCGCGTCGCTCTTCGCAGCGGCGGGCAACGCCAGGCTGCGCGAGACCTATGAGCGGACCGTGAGCGAATTGCGGCTCTCTTCGCAGCGTGCAGCACCGACGCACAGCGCAATGGATGCATCGTATGCAGGGCATCGCGCGCTGTTGAGCGCGCTCGCATCGCGCGACGCCGACGAATCGGCCACCCGCATGCGCGAGTCCTGCGGCGACTGAGAGCGGAAGGAACGATGGACGGCGCTCAGGTGTGGGCCGTCGCCGAATTCACGTCATAGAGGAGTTGAAGAAGATGGCACTGAGCCTCGTGGATATTCGTGGGCTGTTCGAGACGTATGGCGCGTTGGCCTATAGCGGCGAACCGGTCACGCAACTCGAACACGCGCTGCAAAGCGGTGCGCTGGCAGAAGAAGATGGCGCGACCGAGGAGTTGACCGCCGCGGCGTTCCTGCACGATCTGGGTCACCTGCTCAATCGTCAGGGCGAAACGCCGACCGAACGCGGCATCGACGATCTGCACCAGTACTATGCGCTGCCGTTCCTGCGCCCCGTGTTGCCCGATAGCGTGCTGGAACCGATCCGCCTGCATGTCGATGCGAAGCGCTACCTCTGTGCCGTCGATGAAGCGTATTTCGGCTGTCTCTCCGCAGACTCGGTGCGCAGCCTCGAATTGCAGGGTGGCATCTTCAATGAAGATGAGGCGCGCGATTTCGCTGCACGCCCCCACGCCGAAGACGCGGTGCGCCTGCGCCGCTGGGACGATCTCGCGAAGGTGGCGGGCAAACCGACGCCGGATCTCGACCACTATCTACAGCTCGTCGAACGCGTCATGCAACGCCACGTTTGAGGCGATTGCGCCTACGCGTTTCTCCGATTTTTACGCGAGTCAAAAAACCGCTTGCAAGATGTCATCTGCGTGACTAGAATTCCGGTCTTTCGCGCTTTCGATGAAGGCGCGGGGGAGACGGGAAGTCCGGGCGAAAGCCTTGTGGCGACTGGGTCTGCGGGTGACTGGAAGTTGAGCGGCAGGTTGAACGAAGTAAAAAAACCTGTTGACAGATCGCCGGGCAGTCTTCATAATTTCGTTTCTCTGCTGCTGACGCAGCAACGCAGAAAACGCCGGGTGGTTCGATGGTTTAACGGCGCTTTCGCGATCGATCTTTAAAAATTTACAGCCGATAAGTGTGGGCGCTTGATGCGGTGGCGACCCGATCATTCTCCGGAATGACCGGGAGCAGCAAAAGTATCAAGAGTCTCACACTAAAGTAAGTCAGGTTTTTGAATTTATTCAGAAACCTGTCAGCTTTGAGTGAGCGACCGGTCTCGAGAGAGACCGAAAACAGTAACAGGTATTGAACTGAAGAGTTTGATCCTGGCTCAGATTGAACGCTGGCGGCATGCCTTACACATGCAAGTCGAACGGCAGCACGGGTGCTTGCACCTGGTGGCGAGTGGCGAACGGGTGAGTAATACATCGGAACATGTCCAGTAGTGGGGGATAGCCCGGCGAAAGCCGGATTAATACCGCATACGATCTTTGGATGAAAGCGGGGGACCTTCGGGCCTCGCGCTATTGGGGTGGCCGATGGCGGATTAGCTGGTTGGTGGGGTAAAGGCCTACCAAGGCGACGATCCGTAGCTGGTCTGAGAGGACGACCAGCCACACTGGGACTGAGACACGGCCCAGACTCCTACGGGAGGCAGCAGTGGGGAATTTTGGACAATGGGCGAAAGCCTGATCCAGCAATGCCGCGTGTGTGAAGAAGGCCTTCGGGTTGTAAAGCACTTTTGTCCGGAAAGAAATCCTGGTGGCTAATATCCGCCGGGGATGACGGTACCGGAAGAATAAGCACCGGCTAACTACGTGCCAGCAGCCGCGGTAATACGTAGGGTGCGAGCGTTAATCGGAATTACTGGGCGTAAAGCGTGCGCAGGCGGTGATGTAAGACCGATGTGAAATCCCCGGGCTTAAC